>JAWOEP010000002.1:0-5006 GCA_046482705.1 Desulfotignum sp. | reverse complement strand
GGCCGGCAGACTGCCGTCCTCGTCGAGGACGAAGCCGAGCCGTTCCACGGCCCAGATGCCGGACTCCCTGGCATAACCGATGGCGGCATAGTTGCCGGAATCAGGAAACGGCATGACCAGATCCGCATCCACATGGCTTTCCTGGGCCAGGCGCTGGCCGTGGTTTTTGCGCATTTCATAAACATTTTTGCCGTCAATGGTGGAATCGGGGCGGGCAAAATAGATATATTCGAATATGCACAGTGTTTTGTGGGCCGCTGCCCTTGGATGCCGAAGACTCTTGATGCCGTCTTCATTGATAATGATGATCTCCCCTGGATCCAGTTCCCGGATGAATTCCGCCTGGATCAGGTCAAAGGCACAGGTTTCCGATGCCAGTACATAATGGCCGTTGAGCTTGCCCAAAGCCAGGGGCCGGAATCCGTTGGGATCTTTCATGCCGATGATTTCGCCTTTACAGGTGAGCAGGATCATGGAATAGGCCCCCTGGATTTTGGAAACCGCTTTCAGAATGGCATTTTCATAGTCACCTTTCACGAGGTTCTTGATGAACAGGTGCAAAAACACCTCTGAATCCATGGTGGTTTGGAAAATGGAGCCTTTTTCTTCCAGCTCCTTTCTCAGGGTATGGGCATTGACCAGGTTGCCGTTGTGGGCCAGGGCATAGGAGCGGTGGCGGTGGTTGACCACAAAGGGCTGGGCATTGAGCAGCACCGAATCCCCGGTGGTGGAGTACCGGACATGGCCGATGGCAGACCCCCCTTCTATACGCTCCAGGTCATCCATGTTGAAAATTTCCGGCACAAGGCCCATGCCTTTGTGGGAAAATATTTTGTCGTTGATGCCCCGGTTGACAGAGATGCCGGCACTTTCCTGGCCCCGGTGCTGGAGGGCGTACAGGCCGAAATAGGTGATTTGGGCGGCTTCCGGATGCTGGTACAGCCCGAACACGCCGCATTCATCCCTGGGCCGTTCACCGGGAGGGATGGTCATACAATCAGACATTTTGCTTATGATACTCCTGGATGGGTTTGACGGACAGCCGTTCTTTTTTCAACGCTTTGATGGCGCCCAGGATGGCCCTGGTACCGTCGGTTGTGGTGGCATAGGGTATTTTGTATTTGATGGCAGCCCGCCTTATTTCATACCCGTCCCGCTGGGTCTGGCTGGTGGCACCGGTGTTGAGAATGAGTTGGATTTCCTTGTTTTTCACAGCATCCACCACATGGGGCCTGCCGGCAGAGACTTTTTTCACCGGGGTGGCCGGTACCTGGTTTTCTTCAAAAAATGCAGCAGTTCCCCGGGTGGCCATGATGGTGAATCCCATGTCATAAAAATCTTTTGCCACCGGCAGGGCCGCCATCTTGTCCTTGTCCTGGACCGAGATAAACACGGTGCCGGATTCCGGCAGTTTCTGGCCTGCGGCAAACTGGGCTTTGGCAACAGCTGCGCCCAGGTCTTTGTCAATGCCCATGACCTCGCCGGTGGATTTCATTTCCGGTCCCAGGACCGGGTCCACATTTTCAAACCGGTCAAAAGGCATCACCGCTTCCTTGACACAATAGTAGGACGGGATGATTTGTGTGGTGAATCCCAGCTCTTTGAGGGTTTTGCCCAGCATCACCTTGGTGGCCAGTTTTGCCAGCGGAATACCGATGGCCTTGGACACAAAGGGGATGGTTCTGGATGCCCGGGGATTCACCTCGATGACATACACCTTGTCATTCATGATGCCGAACTGGATGTTCATCAGCCCTTTGACATTGAGTTCCTTTGCAATGGCTTTGGCAGCACCGGCCATCTCATCGATGTGGTGCCGGGCAATGGAGTAAGGGGGCAAAACACAGGCAGAATCGCCTGAATGTATTCCGGCCTCCTCGATATGTTCCATCATGCCGCCGATAACGGTTGTTTCTCCGTCGGAGATGGCATCCACATCCAGTTCAAAGGCCTCTTCAAGGAATTTGTCGATGAGCACGGGCTTGTCCGGTGATGCCTGTACCGCAAGGTCAAAAAATTCTTCCAGATCTTTTTCATCATACACGATTTTCATAGCCCTTCCCCCAAGTACAAAAGAGGGTCTGACCATGACCGGGTACCCGATATCTCTGGCAACGGCCAGGGCTTCATCATAGGAGTGGGCAATGCCGTTTTCCGGCTGGAGCAGCCCCAATTTGTCCATCATGGCCTGGAACAGGTCCCGGTCTTCTGCCCGGTCAATGCTTTCCGGGGAGGTGCCGATGATGGGGACACCTGCTTTGTGCAGGCCGGTGGCCAGGTTCAGCGGTGTCTGGCCACCGAACTGGACAATGACCCCGAAAGGTTTTTCCTTTTCCACAATATGGAGTACATCTTCATGGGTCAACGGTTCAAAATACAGCTTGTCCGAGGTGTCATAATCCGTGGACACGGTTTCCGGGTTGGAATTGACCATGATGGATTCTACCCCTTCCTCTTTTAAGGCAAAAGAGGCATGCACACAGCAGTAGTCGAATTCGATGCCCTGACCGATGCGGTTGGGACCGCCCCCCAGGATGATCACTTTTTTCCTGTCGCTGACCCGGGCTTCGCATTCACTTTCATAGGTGGAATAATAATAGGGGGTGACGGCCCGGAATTCGGCAGCACAGGTGTCCACCAGCTTGTACACCGGCACGATTCCCAGATCTTTTCTTTCCTGTTCCACCTGTTTTTCCGTAAGCTGCGTCAAATGGGCCAGCTGCTGGTCTGAAAACCCGTATTTTTTGGCTTTTTCCAGCAGGCTTTTGGGCAGATTTTTTCCGGCCAGTTTTATCTGGTTTTCCAGTTCCACGATCTGGCGCATCTGGTATAGAAACCAGGGATCAATATGGGTGAGTTCATGGAGCATGGTGATGGGCATATTGTGCTTTAATGCGTATTTGATATAAAACAGCCGCTGGGAGTTGGGGGTGGACAGCTTGTATTCCAGGTCGTTGCCGGCCAGAGAATCCGGCAGATGGTCCTTGCCGTCAGCCCCGAATCCGGCCCTGCCGATCTCCAGGGAACGCAGCCCCTTTTGAAAGGCCTCTTTGAAGGTCCGGCCGATAGCCATGGTTTCTCCCACAGACTTCATGGCAGTGGTGAGCACATCCTGGGCTTCGGGAAATTTTTCAAATGTCCATCTGGGAATTTTCACCACGCAGTAATCTATGGAGGGTTCAAAACAGGCCATGGTTTCGCCGGTAATATCATTTGGGATTTCATCCAGGGTATATCCCACCGCCAGTTTGGCTGCTATCTTGGCAATGGGAAAGCCGGTGGCCTTGGATGCCAGGGCCGAACTGCGAGACACCCTGGGGTTCATCTCCACCACGATAACATCCCCGTTTTCCGGGTTCACGGCAAACTGCACATTGGAGCCGCCGGTGTCCACACCGATCTCCCGGATGATGGCAATGGAGGCATCCCGCAGCACCTGGTATTCCTTGTCCGACAGGGTCTGAGCCGGGGCCACGGTGATGGAGTCCCCGGTGTGGACCCCCATGGCATCCACATTCTCGATGGAGCAGATGATAACCACATTGTCGGCATGGTCCCGCATCACCTCCAGTTCATATTCCTTCCACCCCAGCACCGATTCCTCCAGCTGGATCTGGCTGATGAGAGAGGCGTCCAGGCCGGATTTGGCCACACGGTTCAGCTCTTCCGCATTATAGGCCACCCCGCCGCCGGTGCCTCCTAAAGTAAAGCTGGGACGGACAATCAAAGGAAATCCGATTTTTTGGGCCACTGCTTCCACTTCTGCAAAGTTGTGGGCGAATCCGCTTTTGGGAATGCGCAGGCCGATCTTGTTCATGGCGTTCCTGAACAATTCTCTGTCTTCAGCCTTGTGGATGGCTTCGATGGAGGCACCGATCATCTCCACGTTATATTCTTGGAATATCCCGGTTTTGGCCGCCTCTATGGCGGTGTTCAGGGCGGTCTGGCCCCCCAGGGTGGGCAGAATGGCATCAGGACGTTCCTTTTTGATGATTTTGCACAGGGTGTCCGGGGTGACCGGTTCAATATAGATGCGGTCGGCGGTTTCCGGGTCGGTCATGATGGTGGCGGGATTGGAGTTGATGAGAATCACTTCAAATCCTTCTTCCTTCAAGGCCTTGCAGGCCTGGGTACCGGAATAGTCAAATTCGCAGGCCTGGCTGATAATAATGGGACCAGCCCCGATGATCAGGATTTTTTTGATATCATTACGCTTTGGCATGGGTCATCACTTTGGCAAACTGGTTAAAAAGATAGGCAGCATCATGGGGGCCGGGAGACGCTTCCGGATGGTATTGGACAGCAAATGCATTCAGACCGTCATCTTTTATCCCTTCCAGGGAATCCTCGTTCAGGTTGATATGGGTCAGGCCGGTTGTCTTCTGCTTCAGGCTTTTCAGGTCCACGGCAAATCCATGGTTCTGGGAAGTGATTTCCACTTTGCCCGTGGCCAGATTTTTTACCGGCTGGTTGGCCCCCCGGTGGCCGAATTTAATTTTCAGGGTTTTCCCGCCCATGGCCAGTCCCAGCAGCTGCATGCCAAGGCAGATCCCGAAAACCGGGGCAAATCCCAGCAGTTTCCTGATGGTGTCCACTGCATAGGTCAAGGGTTCCGGATCTCCCGGACCGTTGGACAGAAAGATACCGTCCGGCTGCAAGGTTTTTATAATTTCAGGGGATGTTTTGGCGGGCACGGTAAGCACTTCGCATCCAGCCCGCTCCAGGCACCGGATGATATTATACTTAATGCCGAAATCAAGGGCCACCACAGAGTGTTTTTTTCCCCGGTGGCGCCAGACAAAGGTGTTGGACAGGGTGTCGGCATTGACATAATCCGGCTGGTTGTATTTCCAGAAATACGGTTTTTTTGTGGTCACAAACCCCACCAGGTCGCTGCCTGCCATGGCGGGCACCTGGCAGGCCTTTTTGACCAGGGAATCAGGTGCCAGATCCGAGGTGGAAATAGCTGCCCGCATGGCCCCGGATTTTCTGATATGCCGGGTCAA
>JAWOEP010000513.1:0-4749 GCA_046482705.1 Desulfotignum sp. | reverse complement strand
GACAGCATCGACCGTCTGCCCGACCCGCTGCCGCTGCCCGGTGATCTGGCCGAGGGCGATCATATCCTGATCGCCGGCATGGGGGCCTACACGCGCAGTCTGAGCACCGGGTTCAACGGCTATGGGCTGCGCGACGTGGTGACGGTCGCGCGGCTGTGACGGCCCGTGTCACGCAAATGTTCACGCACTGTCAGTGAGTCCGGTGTAGGGTCCACCTATATGGAAAGGGCGGTCAGGACGTCCAAACTGCAGGTGCCCGATGTCATGGCGTGACTGGACCAGGATCATCTACGACCGGCTTTATCCCGGGTCCCGGGCGGCGCATACCGTATTTGCCCACCGGCGCGGGCCGGTCACGCATGTGCTGATCCTCGACGGCACGATGTCGAGCCTGGCCCCAGGGTTCGAGACCAATGCCGGGCTGACCTACAAGCTTCTGCGCGAGATGGCGGGGTCCGGGCTGTCGCTTTACTACGAGGCGGGAATACAGTGGCGCGACTGCCTCCCAGGCTGAAGGCACAGTTGGTGGAATAAATACAAGCCTCATTCGCAAACAACTTTTTACCATGTAATATTTCCCATTGTGATGGTCTGTTTTAAGCAAACGTCGATTTCTTCTATATAACACTCATTCACATTATACAATAGGAGAAAACCCCTATTGCACAAACGAATACAGGCCTGTGTCACCCTGAAAGCAGCGGGATTTATTTTTGTTCTTTTAGGTGTCCGGGAAAAAAAAGACTGGAAGATGCAGTGGGGGGTGCCCGAGTTACAGATATTTTCATTATAGTTGATTTGTTGAAATGTCTTTACAGGTGTTTGAAATGTTGATACTGAATTCTTAAACTTGTTAATGCCTGATGTTACAGGAGTGACAGGGAAAGTTATGCAAGGGGTTTGATTGTGTTGAGTGGCAAAAAACGTACAATGCCTGTTACGTTTATTATCGCCAATTTTTTTTTATATGAAATGATTCAATGTCATGAATAGCTCATCCTGGAAATCAAAGGCAACAAATCGACCGATAACCTGGTGGGTTGTAACCTGGTATGTTGCTCTCATCCTGTATATGATTCCTGTAACCGGTTTCGCGCTCGCACGCGAAAATACAGACCCTCTTAGCGGCGCTATTATTCTTACTGAAGAAGAGCGTTCCTGGCTGAAGGCCCATCCCGAGAAACTCACATTGTTTTTCAATACACAATTTCCACCCATTGAATTCATATCTGGATCCGGTTCATTCACAGGCATGGGAGCGGATGTCATCTCCCGCATCGAATCCCTGCTGGGTATCGATTTTATAAAATCCCCCCTGGATGACTGGAACAGGCACCTGGCCGCCTTGAAAAGCGGAGAATGTGCCATTGCCCCGACCATTGTCCGTACCGGTGAACGGGAAACGTACGCGTTTTTCACCAAGCCCTACGCCACAGTACCGGTGGTTGTCATCACACCCCGCACCACATCAACAAAAATTGCCCTGGATGATCTGGCGGGCCGGCGCGTTGGGGTTGTTTCCGGATATGCCACTGAAACATATCTTCGGAAAAAAAACTTGCAGGATCGGTTCGAACTGGTCGCTGTTGCCAATGTATCCGAAGGGCTGCGGCGCACTGCTTTCGGCCAGATCGATGCGTTTGTGGAAAACCTGGCCGTGGCTGCCTATTATATTGGACTGGAAGGCATTCCCAACCTGCGGGTCGCTGGCACCACCGATTACCGGTTTGCATGGTCTATCGGTGTCAGCCGGGAATATCCTCTGCTTTACAGTGCCATAAACAAAGCCATGGAACAGATTTCCGCCGATGAAATGACCGCCATCCGCAAAAAGTGGATTGCCATGGAAGTTGATTTCAAAATGGACCCGAAAACCCGGCGCAATCTTATCCTGACTGCTCTCTTCATTTTTCTGCTGCTCGCAGGGTTGACCGGCATCACCATTTTCCTTAAAAGACGTCTGGATCAGAACATTGCCGGTTTAAAAAAAAGTGAAGAAAAATACCGCCGGCTTTTCGATAATGCGGTTGAAGGTGTTTTTCAGACAACTCCTGACGGCGGTTTTCTTTCCGCCAACCCATCGCTGGCCAGGATTCTGGGATATAATTCCGCCAGTGAGCTTATCGAACATTTACAGGATATCGGAAAACAGCATTACCTGAATCCTGAAGACCGTAAGGCCTTCCAACGGATTATGGAGACCGACGGGGCAACCAGCGACTTTGAAGTGCAACTGCGTAAACGGGACGGTTCCCGTATATGGGCCAGCATCAAGGCCAGGGCTGCCAGGGATGAGGCAGGCGGCATGCACCATTTCGAGGGACTTCTGGAAGATATCACCGAACGTAAACATGTGGAAAAGGCGCTCAGGGAAAGCGAGGAACGTTACCGGACGATTCTCGATGAAATGTCGGAAGGGTATCATGAGGTGGATCTGGCTGGCAATTTCACTTTTTTCAACGAGGCCTTTCTCAACCTTTTCGGTTACAGCAGAGATGAAATGCTGGGTACCAATTACAGCTGCTATGCCGCAGACGAAGCGATTGCAAAAAAAATTTACCGTATCTATAACAAGACCTACCGGACAGGGATACCGATTCAAAACTGTGAATGGGACATCCTGCGAAAGGACGGAGAAAGGCGAACTCTCGAATTTTACGCGTCTCTGGTCAGGGATTCAAAAGGAATTCCCACCGGGTTTCGGGGGATTGTCCGTGACATCACACAGAACAAGCAGGCCGAAGCGGAAAGGGAAAAACTCCAAACCCAGCTTAATCAGGCCCAGAAGATGGAATCCGTAGGCAGACTGGCGGGTGGTGTAGCCCATGATTTCAACAATATGCTGGGTGTGATCCTGGGACATGCGGAACTGGCCCTCCAAAAAGCCCGAAACAAAAAAGACCCCTGTTCAAATCTGGAAAAAATTCAAACCGCTGCCCGGCGGTCGGCTGATCTGACAAAGCAATTGCTGGCATTTGCCAGAAAACAGATCATCGAGCCGAAACTACTGGATCTGAATTACACGGTTGAAAACATGCTCAGCATGCTGCGGCGCTTGATCGGTGAAGACATCGATCTGTCCTGGGTACCGGCCCGGAAATTGTGGCCGGTTAAAATGGACCCGACCCAGGTCGACCAGATCCTGGCCAACCTTTGCGTGAATGCACGGGATGCCATCGCCGGAGTGGGCAAGCTGACCATTGAAACCGGAATGAAAACCTTTGATCCGGCCTATTGTGCATACCATCCCGGCTTCATCCCCGGGGACTTTGTCATGCTGGCGGTCAGTGACAACGGCTGCGGCATGGATCAGGAAATTCAGGAAAATCTGTTTGAACCGTTTTTCACCACCAAAGATATCGGTAAAGGCACCGGTCTCGGTCTGGCCACCGTGTATGGGATCGTAAAACAGAACAACGGGTTCATTAATGTATACAGCGAACCCGGCCAGGGTTCCACCTTTAAAATTTATCTGCCTCGGCAACATTCGTCCGCTGAAGAAACGGCTTCAGCCGCCCATTCAGAAAGATCGATTCCCACCGGCAATGAAACCATTTTGCTGGTGGAAGATGAACCCGAGATTCTGGAAATGACCGGAACAATGCTTGAAGAAAAAGGATATTCGGTTTTATCCGCAGCATCCCCGACCACTGCAATTCAGATAGCCCGTGCCAGAACAGACAGAATACACCTTCTCATAACGGATGTAATCATGCCGGAAATGAACGGCCGGGACCTGGCTGAAAAGGTGAGAAATCTGTATCCGGAAATCGAACTTTTGTTCATGTCCGGATACACAGCCAATGTTATTGTCCATCAAGGAATGCTCAATGACGGGGTCGCTTTTCTACAGAAGCCCTTTTCAATCACTGAGCTGGCTGAAAAAGTGCGGGAGGTTTTGGATACTGCCATGTCTTTTCCGCAATAGAAAATTTTCAGGATCAGGGATTCATTGCCGCTGAAATCCGCTTCCCCCATCAGCCGGTCCCTGCTGCACCGGGAATTCCACTCCAATAAAGGCCATAGACTCGCACCACAGGACAAAACCTGATGCACCACATCGCCCGGGGATACTCCATCCTGGTGTTTGCCCGGGACCGGAAAAGGTCTGTTGCAACATAATTGCAAGATGGTTGATTTTTGGAGAACTGCATGATATGGCAAGAATTGTTGAGTTTTTGTGGGATCCAGAATTGTTGCAATATCTTAAAAAGTTGAAGTTGTCTCAAAATCTCAATTTGTTAGTTATGCAATTAGGTATTATCACCTATACGCTATTAGGGATTTTCCCTAATTGACATGAAGGCATTTCATTGATAAAGCTTTTACGATTCTGTAACTATGGTTGAGCTTTGAAAGAGGTATCTTAACACAGGGGGAGCTTGAGTGACCTCAAAAGCAATATTCGCAGCCAATAGTATCGGACACATCGAAAAAATATGTGCTTCGGAAATTTAAAAAGGTCCTTATATGACAAAGAAACCCACCTATGAAGAATTGAAAAGACGGATCCAGAGGACCGTCGAAATTACCGATATGCAGAACGTACTTCTCTGTTTCTGTATTTTGATCTTCACTTTGAGGAAGAATTTCCTGACTATTCATACCATTCCGGGAGGTTAAAACAAAATTAACCGGCACCGCCGGTTAATATGTAACGCACTATTGATTTTATGTATTATTAACTGTTAAGAGCTTTCTCGGCAGCTTTCTGTAATCTTTCAGGAGGAAACGGCTTCACGACAAAAT
>JAWOEP010000508.1:0-2902 GCA_046482705.1 Desulfotignum sp. | reverse complement strand
ATTCAAAACAGCCCTTGTGCTGTGATTTTCAAAAATGCGTTCATCTTTCATATAGGGTTTGTAGGTTTTGATACAGCGTTCAAACAGCAGTTCCAGATGGGTTTTGGAACCGGGATGGATGTTCTCCGGGCAGACAGCCTGAATACCGCTGATGTTGAAATATCGCTGACTATAGTCAATGAGCTGTGCTATGGAGGTATTTTTGTCATTCACCAGGTGGTAGATGCCGCCGTTTTTTTGGGTCGCCATCACTGCTGAAAATGCGTCTGTGAAATAATCCACCGGAATCAGGTTGATGCCGCTTTCCGGAACTGTTTCAATGCGTATGGGCAGATGGGCTTTGCCATTTTCGTCAAAGGTGATACCCATCTTTCCGGCATTTTTGCCGGATTTGTGCATGAAATCTTCATAATAGAGGTTTTTTAAGAAAAGAAGCGTTTTAACAGGATAATAAAGGGCATTGAACCTCAAGGTTTTTCCTGTTCGGGAATGCCCGTACACCACGGACGGCCGGTAGATATTCAGTTGAATGCCATGCTGCCTGCAAAAATGTGCGGCTGTTTTTTCCGCCTGGTGTTTGGTTTCTTCATAGACATTGAAATACCGGGTTGTTTCTGCCGGGCCCTCAGGGCATGGTCCGCACTTTTTGCCGGCCACATAGGCGGTGCTGATGTGATGAAAACAAAAACAATTGCTTTTGGCGGCAAAACCAAGCAGGTGATGCAGATTTTCCACATTTGCTTTTTTTACCTGATCGCGTTTTTGTTCAGAAAAAGAGGTGTCTGAAGCACAGTGGATAATTTCATCCACCCGGGATGCAAGCCGCCGGTACTCCTCCCGGGTCAGGCCCAGATCAGAGCGGTTTACATCTCCGGGTATGATATGCACCCGGGAGGGGTTTGGAAAATCCATGTCCATCCACTGAAAAAGTTTGTGCATCCGTTTTTCAGGTGCATCCGTTTTGTATGGACGGACAAGCAGATATATGAAATACCCTTTATTAATAAGCATCTGCGCCAGGTGAATGCCCAGAAACCCGGAGGCCCCGGTCAGCAGGATCCGGGTTTGGCGAAAATGTCTTTTGCCGGCAATGTCATCATCGCTCGCTCTGATAATACCCCCCTTTTACACAAAAATTATGTTCTCAGGTATATAAAAAATTTTCTTTTCTGGTACACCCCTGGGAAAAGATATATTTCAGCCATTTTACGCCCTTATGGGCTGCACTCAGCCTGTCCATCAGTGGCTCCAGATCTGCCATGGCCCGCCGGATTTTATCAGCTTCCCTGATATTGGTATGATCGATGTAATAATCATATTCCAGTATTCCCCGTTTGCCGAAATCCAAAGGCGTAAGAAAACCAAAGTCATGGTCAATGCCATGTTGTTCTGCAATCTTTTCAAGAGATGCCAGTATTTTTTGGATCACCGCCATCCGGTCCAGGGGAACATACACCAGAAAGGCAAACATGTGCTTGTGCCGGGACATTCTGGCACTTACTATTCTGAACATGTTCAGCCATACCATATCTGTCATATGGGGGCGGCTGTAGAGATCAGTGTAAAATTCCCTGAGGTCTTCGTCCACCGCACCGGCCAGTGTTTCCGGAGCAGGTGAAAGCAGGGTTTCCAGCACGGGCAGCATTTCCCGGCTGAATACGGTTTCATATGCCGGCCGGTCGCTTTCCAGTCCTTTGACAATATCCATCCATTCAGGACCGGTAAGCCGCGGCAGTCCGAGCATGAGCATTTTAAAGGTATCTGCATCAATTACACAGGAAACCATCTGCCTGATGGCCTGGCGCGCGTATCGGTCACCGATGACACACACCATATAACGAATATCCAGAATATCGCTGAATACATCACCTGTTTTCTCGGCAAGAAAAGCCGTGGGTGAAATAAAGGTGGACAGATAATGGCCCCCCAGTATACCCGCAGACAGTCCGATCCGGCGAATGCTCAAATCCCTGGCAAAGGAAACCGCCTGCTCAAGAGAAGTAAAGGGCACCAGAACACCTGCTTCATCATCGGTGACCGGATGCATCCGTATCCTGGCAGAGGTGCAGATGCCCGGAGACGGCAGAACCGCTTCTTCAAACCCGAAAGCATTGGGCGCATTCTTGTCGTTCAGCCTGAATATCTCACCGTGCAGATCCGTAAACGTCATGTCCACAAAGTGGTCGGCTCCCACGCCATATGCATGGGCCCATGTGGAAAACAGTCCTGTGCATACGATATTTCCGCACACAGTGGCTGCAGGTTCGGCTGTATTCACACGGAAGCCGTGTTCTGTTGCCGCTTTCTGCAGTTCAAAAGAAGTTACCCCGGGTTCAATTACTGCCGTCCAGTTTTCATGATCTATCTCGATATGTTTCATCCGGTTTACATCGATTACTATACCGGGGGTAAACACAAATCCGAATACACTGCCCCCGTTTCCACGGACCATGACCGGGATATCCCACTGGTCTGCATACCGGACGATCTCCACCAGTTCGCCGGCACTGCCCGGCAGCACAACATATCCAGGCATCTGTCTTTTGGCAAGGGGAAAGGGGTCGTTGGCATAGGTCACCAGATGGGCCGGGTCATTGGTGGCCCATTTTGATCCCGTTATATGTTTCAGTGCGGCCAATGTCTCATCTTCCGGGACAATTTTTATTTCCCCGTTCTCTTTTTCAAAGGCGCCAAGAAAAGCTTTTAAAGCCTGCATGACCGCCATGGGCCGCATGCCGGTAACAAAATGGCATTGTTTGTCGCATCGGCCGCACAGGGTGCAGGAAGAAATGATCTCCACGACCGCTTTTGTCACCGGTATCAGTCCCCGGGCCAGGGCATCACAGATATCCATCCGGCCCTGGGGAAAAAAGCTTACATAGGGCGTTTCTTCTGCCGGCGG
>JAWOEP010000488.1:0-5583 GCA_046482705.1 Desulfotignum sp. | reverse complement strand
TGAGATATTCCGCTCTGGTCCGGTCCACATCCACAAAAATCTGGGGGGTATCTGCCGTGTAGGTGGTGAATACCTGGTCCAGTACCGGGTCCTGGTTGGCAGCCATCATCAGGTTAAGGGCCATGCCGAACAACTCATTGGGATCCTGCCCTTCTCTGGCAAGCAATTGAAAAGTGAAACCGCTGCTGGCGCCCAGTCCTGATATGGGAGGCGGCACAAAGGCAAAGGCATTGGCATCGGACAAGGCTGCCAGTTTTCCCTGGGCCTGGCTCACAACAGCATCCAGATGTTGGTGCGGCAGGCGCCGTTCATCCCAGGGTTTGAGAATTCCCAGGGCAAATCCGACATTATCGGCATTCCCGCTGAGCAAGCTGAAACCGGAAACCCCGATCATGTTGGCCACCCCGTCGATGCTGCGTATTTCACTGGTGATGTCATCGAGCACCACAGCGGTACGGGACAGGGAAGCAGACTGGGGCAGCTGCACATTGATAAGGAAATATCCCTGATCTTCCGAAGGAAGAAAACTGGTGGGTGTGCTGTTAAACAGCATGGCAGCACCCGTTATAACCCCGGCAAACAACAGTATGGGAACCACCAGCCAGCGGATCATCCAGGCGGACCCTGCGACATACCCTTTGCGGCTGACATCAACTATACTGTTGAACCAGGCCAAAGGACCTCTTGCAGACTGTTTGTGCTGTGTGAGAAAGGTGGCACACAGGGCCGGACTCAGGGTCAGAGCGCAGGTGGCGGAAAGCAGTACAGC
Source organism: Desulfotignum sp. (assembly GCA_046482705.1). Taxonomy (GTDB): domain Bacteria; phylum Desulfobacterota; class Desulfobacteria; order Desulfobacterales; family Desulfobacteraceae; genus Desulfotignum. Next base: position 4,814 of record JAWOEP010000488.1, on the reverse strand, counting down.
ACTGCACATGGTCACGGCGAACTGTCGGTACAGCTGGCCGGTGATGCCCGGCATGAACGCCACCGGCACAAACACGGAAAACAGCACCAGGGTAGTGGAAATTATGGGACCAACCACCTGGGCCATGGCTTTTTTTGTGGCCGCAGGCGCGGGCAGATTTTCTTCATGCATGACACGGTGCACATTTTCCACCACCACAATGGCATCATCCACCACCAGGCCGATGGCCATGATCAGGGCAAACAGGGTGATGGTATTGGCATTGTATCCCAGGGCCATGAGTATGGCAAAGGTGCCGATCAGGGAGACCGGGATGGCCACGGCCGGGATCAGGGTGGCCCGCCAGTTCTGGAGAAAAGCAAAAATTACGGCAATTACCAGCAGGGTCACCAGAGACAGGGTTAAAATGATTTCATCAATGGCCGCAGACACATACCGGGTAGTGTCCAGAATGATTTCATAGGCCACATCTTCGGGCATGGCTGATTCCAGGTTTTTGAGTTCGGCCCGGACATTTTCCATGGTTTCCAGGGCGTTGGCATCAGATGCCCGGTAGACGGCCAGGGTGGCGGCAGGGTTGCCGTTGAGAATGGATTCAGTGGCATAGGACTGGGCGGCCAGTTCCACCCGGGCCACATCCCTGATCCGCACCAGCCCCCCCTGATTGTTGGCCTTGACAATGATATTTTCAAAATCCGCCACCTGGACCAACCGGCCCTTGGCACGCAAAGAAAACTGCACAGATTGTTTGTGTTCAAGGGGCTCCATGCCCACTGCCCCCAGGGAAGCCTGGACATTCTGGGTACGCACGGCAGAAATGATGTCATTTGCGGTCAGCCCCAGGGCTGTCATACGTTCCGGATTCATCCATATCCGCAGGCTGTATTCTTTTTCACCAAAGATCATGGCATCACTGACCCCGTTGATCCGGATCAGGGCATCCTTGATCTGGTCGCTGATGTAGTTGCTTAAATACAGCATTTCCTGGGATTTATTCGGAGAAAAAAAACTGATGGCCGCCATCATGTCACCGGAGCGCTTGCGTACACTAATGCCCTGGGCCACAACCTCTGCCGGCAGTTTGGGAGTGGCCAGCTGAATCCGGTTCTGCAGGTTCACCTGGTTGATATCCGGATCACTGCCCACCTCAAAGGTGACCCGCAGGGTATAACTGCCGGTATTGGAACTGGTTGATGACATGTAAAGCATGTTATCCACCCCGTTGACTTCCTTTTCCAGGGGGGCGGCCACGGTCTGGGCCAGCACTTCAGAGCTGGCACCGGGGTAAAAGGCAGACACCGTAATTTCAGGTGGGGTGATCTGCGGGTACTGTGCCACGGGAATGGAAATAAGGGCCAGAAAACCCGCCAGGGTGATGACAATGGATATGACCCCTGCCAGGCGGGGGCGTTGGATGAAAATATTGGAAATCATGGATCAGTTCTCCAGTTCAGCAGGAACCGCATCTACCGGCTGTCCGGGCTGCACCTTCTGGATGCCGCTGACAATCACCCGGTCGCCGGCGGCCAGCCCTGATTCCACCGCCCACATCTGGTCCAGGGCAGGGCCGGTTACAATGGGCTGTCTGGTGGCATTGCCGTCCTGGACAACCAGTACATACCGCCCATCCTGATTGACCAGGACGGCAGACTGGGGCACCACAGGCAACAGCTTTGATGCAGCCGCTTTGACCTGGACCGTGACATACTGCCCGGGAAGGAGCCAGCCATCCGGGTTGTTGAACTGCGCCCGGACCGTAATGGTTCCGGTGGCGGCATCCACCCGGTTGTCAACAAATATTACCCTGCCCTGCTCGGCATAAAGGCCGGTACCAGGCAGGATCAGGTGCGGGACCAGCAGGCGTGCGTGCGGTCCGTCCATCTCCTTTATTGCTTTCTGCACAGCGGTGAAATCATTTTCACTGATGGCATAGGCCACCCGGACAGGATCTGTCTGTACAATGGTTGCCAGAAACCCGGATGCCGGATTCACAAGGTTGCCCCGGGTATAGGCGGTTCTGCCGATGCGGCCGGAAATCGGCGCCTTTATGGTGGTATAGGCCAGGTTCAGTTCACTGGTGTCCAGGGCGGCATTGGCAGCTGCCAGGTTTGCCCGGGCTGCCAGTTCGGCTGCCACGGCATTGTCCATGTCCATGGCGGAAATGCTCTGGCGGCTTACCGACTGCAGGCGCGTCAGATGGCTTTTGGCCCTGCTCAGTTCCGCCTCAGCCTGGGCCACCCGGGCCTTTTCCAAGGCCACTTTTGCAGCATAGCCGTCCTGCTCAATGCGGTAAAGGACCTGGTCTTTTTTGACATAATCCCCTTCTTTGAAACTCACCTCTTCCAGAAACCCTTCCACCCGGGCCCGCAAATCCACGCTTTGAATCGCTTCCACATGGCCCACATATTCGTCTGCCGGCACAACATCCTGTTCAGTGATGGTAAGCACCCGCACCCGGGGTACAGGCGGTTCCTGTGCAATTACCCTGCCGGCCAAAAACAGGCAGCACAGTACCACAGTGAAGGGGATGATTTTTTCAGACAGGTTTTTTTGCAGCATGTGATCAAAACTCCTTTATTGTTAGTGCATCCCAGCAGGCCCGGGCCAAAGACTGCACCATATCATCATTCAGGGTGACCAGCCCGGCCAAAGAATCGCGCACCAAAAAAGTGGCCGGTCCGAAAATCAATGCCTGGTACACCGGCCAGGGCAGTTTTTTGACAGACCCATCCAGTTCACCGAAGAAAAATTTGCGCAGGGGGTCAGACAGATTTTTTTTATTTTCCTGGAGCATTTCCCCCCGTTTTTTTTCAAGGCCATAGGGGGAGTAATAATATTGTTCCAAAAACCTAAATTCCCGGGGATGGGAATGCAGATAGTATATCAGCTGTGTCAGCATGCGGATCAGCTGATCCCTGTCAGACAGGTCCGGATCAAATGAGGCCGCCAGCATGGTGGTCAAAGCCTGGTCCACATGTTCGAACACCGCGTGCACCAGATGCTCCTTGTCGCTGAAGTAGCGGTAAATGCTGCCCACCCCGACCCCGGCCATCTGTGCCAGACGGGACATGGGGGCGGAATGAAAGCCGTTTTCCGCAAACAGGTGCAAAGCTGCTTCCAGGATCTGGTCTGACTTGTTTTTTGTGGGTGTCTCCATCATGTTTCCTGTTCGGAATGAATATTCAGTCCTGGAATATAAAAGCCAGGCAGTTTCCTGTCAACAATAAAATACATCCCTGTCATTTTCTGCACCGATCTTCATTTAGAGAGTTCGGTCAGATGCTGCATCAGGACGGGCATTTCCCATCTTGACCAGCGCTGTGTTTCCGCTATAATGAACTGATGTCATTGAGCCGCCTTGAACAGATCACCGGTTTTTCCAAACTGCCCCTGGACCGCCAGAGTTGGCTGCAGGACCTGTCACAGGCCCACGGATTTTCCCTTCAGCAGCTGCGGTTTCTGGTGGAATACAGCCTGGATTTGAACTGCTGGGGCATGGGCGGGCTTGACCGGTTTTACCGGCCCGACGCCCTGGGAAAAGCAACCGGAAAACAGGCGGCCGCAAAGATATTATCCCAGCTCAAATTCGGATATGAGGCATTGAAAAACACCCAGAAACCTTACCCGGCCGGGCAGGGGTTTGCACCCGGAGAAACCAGGTTCCCTGAAGAACAGATGGTGCAGACAGACCTGAAGGGGGCTGTCATGGGCAAATGCCCCGTGGCATCGGAAAAGACCCGGTGCTGCAACCTCAATACCCTGGATGCGGTCCAGCAGTGCGGATTCGACTGCAGTTACTGCTCCATCCAGTCCTTTTACCACGGCAACCAGGTCCGGTTTGTCCGTGACCTGGCCCGCCATCTGGAGGGGCTGACACTGGAAAAAGAGACCCCGGTCCATATCGGAACAGGCCAGTCCTCTGATTCATTGATGTGGGGGAACCGGTTCGGCCTGCTGGACAACCTGACCCGGTTTGCCGCAACCCACCCCCGGGTAATTCTGGAGATGAAATCCAAAAGCAGCCGGATCGGATATTTTCTGACACACCCGCCACCGTTCAACATGGTATTCACCTGGTCCGTGAATACCCCCGCAGTGATCACGGCCGAGGAAAAGGGCACCGCTTCTCTGGAAAAGCGGATTCAAAGTGCCAGAAAACTGGCGGACAGGGGAATTCCCGTGGGATTTCACTTCCACCCCATGGTCTGGTACAAAGGATGGGAAGCCGACTACCAGGCTGTTGTCTCCCGGCTGACAGAAACCTTTTCCCCCGAAGAGGTGGTCATGGTTTCCATCGGCACCCTGACATTCATCAAACCAGTGATCAAACGGATCCGGGAACGCATGGCAAAGACCACGATTCTCCAGATGCCCATGGAGACATGCGCCGGCAGATTCAGCTATCCCTTTGAGATCAAATGCGCCCTGTTCTCCACCCTTTTCCAGGCATTTCCCGACACCTGGAAAACCGCGGTGTTCTTTTATCTGTGCATGGAAGATGTGGACCTTTGGGAACCGGTGTTCGGCCGGTCTTACCCCTCCAATGCGGCGTTTGAACAAGACATGCTCCGGTCCTACCAGGAAAAAATTCAGGCTGTCCGGCAGAACCGGCAGGCCTGATCTTTTCAATCAGGGCTGATATGATCGGACATCTCGGACAGGTTGATCTCCTGCCGGCCGTGTTTTTCAATTCTGAAAATTAAACTCTCTCAGTTCGAACCCTTCTTCATATTGAGCTCCCATCGACACTATAGAAGGTTCAATTTGCAGACGGTAGTTAGTACTGAGTCGTTGCCGCAATACCAATCCAACAT
>JAWOEP010000406.1:0-10951 GCA_046482705.1 Desulfotignum sp. | reverse complement strand
TGATGCAACAGGCCGGGATACTTACCGTCAAAGAGTGAATCGCTTTATTTCATTACCCACATGGAACCAGGCCCCCGCAGGGTCTCGGACCGGGCACAGGATACCACCAGGGGCGGGGCCGGCGACTGCCGGCTCAGATCAGCAGTGACAGGGACAGGGACACAAACGACAGCAGTGTGGAGATCATGATGGCCCCGGCTGCCAGATCTGTATCTGAATTCAGCTGACCTGACAGCACATAGATGGCGGTGGACGTGGGCAGGGCAAAAAAGATCATCCCCACGGTAAAGGCGATACCGGTCACCTGGAAAAGCGTCAGCAGAACAAAACCCGCCCCGGGCAGAAACGCAAGCTTGATCCCGGCAGCCAGCAATGACAGCCGGGTATGGTCGGCAAGCCCCTTGAACTGTAAAGAGCCCCCGATGGATATCAAGGCCAGGGGCAACGTTACAGATGTCATCAACGAAAAACTGTTGCGGACAAACAAGGGAAAATCAAGGCCGGATCTGGAAAACAAAAATCCAGCAGCGCACCCGATGATCAACGGATTGGATACCAGTGCCCGGATAAAATACCGCATTTTATCCCTGCGTCCCAGCTTCTGGTCTGAATACCACACCAGCACGGATACCGAGAGCACATTGATCACCGGAATGACAATGCCGGCCAGAATACCGAAATGGCGGACCCCTTCTTCTCCCAGGACCGTAAGGACAATTGCCATGCCGATATAGGTGTTGAACCGGAAACAGGCCTGGCAGAAGGAACCGGCCTGGAAGTGTGAAATATGGTAAAACCGGATCGCTCCCAGGCTTGCCAGAAAAGCCAGAATCACCCCGATAAGTCCGGCAAGACACAGCCCGGCATCTATTCCCTGATCCGGTCCGCTTCCGCCGATTTTCCAGAACAGCATGGCCGGAAAAAAGATGTAGTAGACCAGGCGGTCCGACATGGCAAGGAACCGGTCATCGGTCATGCCGTAAAATTTGAGCAGCCGCCCCAAAAGTAGCAGGGCAAACAAAGGGAATATGGTATTGAGGACCAGCATTTTCAGACGTGGAAAATCCGGTTCTCGGTCAGACTCAGAAACCGGGGCCCTTTGTCTGTTATATGGATAACACTTTCAATGCCTGCGGCAAAGCGGTCCTTGAAGATACATTTGGGTTCCACGGCAAACACCATACCGGGAGCAAGTTCGGTGTTGCGGCCCCGGGCCAGGATGGGCTCTTCCACCAGCTCAATGCCGATACCATGACCGATGAACCGGGACTTGAGATCCGGCAGCCCCAGAAAAGAAGATTCCAGGCCCATTTTTTGTGCCCTGTCCATGGCTGCGGTGAAAACTTCACCCACCGTGGTGCCCGGAACCATGCAATCCTTGACGTGGTGAAGGATATCTATGGCGGCAAGACCGGCCTGTTCTGCCCGGGACGGCATTTTTCCCATCACCAGCATCCGGGTTTCATCCATGTGATACCCGTTGACCATGGTGCCAAGGTCCATGAGCACGGGCTCATTTTTCCGGATCAATTTATGGCCGGCCCCAAACGGGTAGGCACTGCAGGTACCGGCCCCGCTCACCGGGCTGTCCAGGGCCCCGCCAAGCCCCCCGGAACTGCCGCTCATCAGATGATGGGCAAACCCTTCAGCCCGGTAATGGCGCACCAAAAGCTTGCCTGAATGGCCGACAGACCGGGCAAAGGCCTCAATACGTCCGCAAAAAGCAATCTCTGATTCTCCAGGCAAAAAATTTTCGCATATGAATACAAAGGTATCTTTCGACACCCTGGCCGCATCCGCCATCCGGCTGATCTCCCATTCGGATTTGATCATGCGGCAGCCGGTAATCAGGGGGGTAGCGTCCGTAAAAACCGCCGGGGAAAACAACGATTGAAAGAACTGAAAATCACGCACCGGCACCACATCAAATGCCAGACCGATGGTCCGGACAACGGTGGTATAGATTTCTTTGATCCGGTCCGGTATCCTGGTGACGGATGCAATGGGCTCCACCCGGGCAATACCTGTTTCACAGCGGGCCCGGGGCAGATACCGTTTGACAAACAGCATTGGATCATTGTCCACAGGTACATACAGGTATGCATCCTGGGCTGTTCCTGAAAAATAATAGATATCCGGCTTGTGCGTAAGAAACACGGCTTCCATGCCGGTTTTTTCCATATGACATTTCAGATGACGGATCCGGTCGGCGATTTCGCTGACCGGTGTCAGGACAGTTTCATTTTTCATCAAGAATATGCCGTATGGCCTTCAGAAGGTCGTAGTTGCCAACGGGTTTTGGCATATATTTTTTAATACCCATTCTGATGGCTTTCTCTTCTGAAATATTTTCACTGAAACCGCACCACAGTATAATGGGCATATCAGGCCGGATATGCAGCACTTTTTGTGCAAGTTTGTCTCCTGTAAGCTCCGGCATTGTCATATCAGTGACAATCAGATCAAATCCATGGGGATCCGACGTAAACGCCTTGAGTGCTGCCATGCCATTGTCAAACAAAGGAACCCTGTATCCATGGCTTTCCAGAAATTCTTTACAGATCTGTCTGATCGCCTTTTCATCATCAACAACCATGACTGTTTCTGTACCGTTCAGGACGTCAGCTTCAAATTTTTTTGGTTTTACTACACCATGCACCGCCTGGTCTGCAACAGGAAAATCTATCACAACCCGGGTGCCCTTGCCGGGCGCACTGTGCACCGTCAAAAATCCCTCATGCTCATCAACAATGGCCTGGACTATGGCCAGGCCCAATCCCCCATTGCTCTGGCCTGCTTCTCTGGTTGAATAGTAGGGATCAAATGCTTTTTTCAAGGTGTTTTCATCCATGCCGTGGCCGGTATCACCCACGGCCAGTCTGAGAAAATCCCCTGGAGGAATGATCCTGTCTTTCAGGTACCGTTCACAGGTGATTTTCTCATCTGTCAGGGATACGTTCAAAGTACCGCCCTGTCTTTTCATGGCATGGTATGCATTCAAACACAGGTTCATTACAATCTGGTGCATTTTGGCTGGATCAGCAAGCACCGTCTGTCTGGAATCAAGCTGTGTTTTGATATCTATGGTAGCAGGTATGGATGATCTGAGCAGTTTTAAGGATTCTTTTACCAGCAGATAGACCCGCAGGGGTTTTTTGATATACTCGGCCTGCCGGCTGAAGGTAAGCACCTGCTGTACCAGCTCAGCCGCCCTTTGTGCAGCTTTCATGACCTGGTCCATCTGTTCTTTTGCCCTTTCCGGGTTGTCCAGATTGTTCTGGGCGAGCTGGGAATATCCAAATACTGCTGAAAGTATATTATTGAAATCATGGGCGATTCCCGCAGCAAGGGTGCCTATTGCTTCCATTTTTTGGGACTGCTGGAGACGGATCTCAAGACTTTTCTGTTCGCTGACATCCCTGGCGATGCCGTGAAAACCAATGGGATCACCATGGGCATTGGTTAAAAGCGCCACTGATGTATCAACACGGCAGACTGAGCCATTTTTCCTGATAAGCTCCCAGTCGAATGCCTTGCGCCCTTTTCGGGTTTTATACACCTGGTTGAAAATTTTAAAAATTTTTCTGGCGTTGTGTTTGTCCGTGAACTCTCTGTTGTTCATGCCGACCAGTTCATCTGCTGTATACCCGAGAATTTCGCACATGGCCTGATTGAAAAAGACAAAGTTTCCGGTCAGGTCAACTTCATAATACCCGTCTTCAATGCTTTCAATAATGGTCTTGATTTTTTTTTCAGATGATTTCATTGGTTGCATTTTTGCATTCCAGAGACTTTATCAATTTACGCTCATTTGGTCAATTTATATCAAACTGCCGTACAATGCAAAAAATAATTATAAAAAGTATAATGCCTGGCGTGTCATTGACATTTTTTCCCCAGCACTTATCATGAATAATATTTTTTTGTTTTAATTGTAAAGGAGATCTACATGCCCGATTTAACCGCTGTTATGGAAACCAGCAAAGGAACCATCCGTTTAAAATTATTTGCCGACCAAACACCTGTCACCTGCGCAAATTTTACCAATCTTGCCAAAAGACAATATTATAATGGACTCAAATTCCACCGGGTGATCAATGATTTTATGGTCCAGGGAGGATGCCCCCATGGCAATGGCATGGGCGGACCAGGATATAATTTTGAAGATGAGTGCAAAAAAGATTTAAAGCATGACAAGCCGGGGATTTTGTCCATGGCAAATGCCGGTCCCGGCACCAATGGATCCCAGTTTTTTATCACCCATGGCCCCACCCCTCATCTGGATGGCATGCACACAGTATTTGGTGCGGTGGAAAGTGAAGCAGACCAGAAAGTGGTGGACAGCATCGCCCAGGGAGATACTATTGAAACTATCACCATCCAGGGTAATGTGGGCGCCCTGTTTAAACAGGTAAAGCCCAGACTGGACGAATGGAACAAGACTTTGAACAAAAGTTTTCCCAAATTGCCCAAAGCATAAGTAAAAAAACGCCGGACTGCTGGTCAGTCCGGCGTTTTTTTTGCCGGGGCTATTGTATGCCGTCGCTATGCCAGATCAATATAAAGGGGGATCACATGCAGGGTATTGCTGTTTTCGCTGGTTTGACCCAGGCGCCATTCCTTCACCGGCACTCCGGCCTCCTGGATTTTTTGGATCATGCCTTTGATATTGATAAGAGGATGACGGGCAAACACATTGGGCAGCCCATAGGTCAAGCTGCATACCAGGCACTTGCCCGGACGCTGGGTAAGGTTAAAGGCCAGCACAACACGGTCGGGCTTGATGGAAATACATTCCAGTCCGATGTCATATGCGCCTTCTGACACATCCCCGTAAAGGGCCTCAAAAAACCGGTCACTGGTTTGAGGGGGCAAAAGTTCATCACAAAATTCCCTGGTAAAAATGTTATCCACCGCGGTTTGATTCATCGGGTCACCAAATCCTTGTTATCCGGTTTTCCATGGACTGCGTCTTCCTTACTATATAAACCGGGCTGGAAAATCAAGGTTAAAAAACGGCATTCATACAATTCGGTCCGATGCAGCATGCGTTTTTGAATTGCTGCCCCAGACCCTTTGTGGTAAAGTAAGCAATGTTTTTTGTATTGATATTCAAAAAAGATTTGGTAGACTGTATTTCTGCCGGGCAATACCAGTAAAACAGGCAGAATCAACTGCATAAACACGGAAATTATGAATCACATGGAAAAAATCACCCTTTCCAAAGGATTTACACTGAAACTGGCCGGCATGCCCGACACCAGTGTCATAAGGCTTCCCAGACCTGCCACCGTTGGGGTATCTGCCCGGGACATTGCCCATATTCGGCCCAAACTGCTTGTCAAAGAAAATGATTCAGTCAAAACCGGTCAGCCGCTGTTCTGTGACAAACGGGATACCAGCATCCAATATGTCTCCCCGGGTACCGGCACGGTGAAAAAAATTGTGTTCGGAAAACGCCGGCGTTTATTGGAAGTGGTGGTGGCCCTGGAAGCCATGGATGATTTTATACAATTTGATCCGGTTTCTGCCGGCCACCTGAATCAGTTGCCCAAACAGGATCTGATTCATCGCCTCAAACAAGGCGGCCTGTGGCAGACCCTGCGGCAGCTGCCGGCCAGAGACACCGCAGACAGCGAAACAGCGCCGCCTCTAATCATTGTCTGTCTCAACGGCAACGACATATTCTCCCCCCATCCGGGTCTGGTGCTCCGGGACAATATCCGGCAGTTTGAATTCGGGTTGTCCGTGCTCAAACAATTTTCAGACCGGGTGATTGTTGCGGCCCGGACAGATTCCCTGCAACTTCTGGCACCGGTAACGCATCTGATCACCCATGAGGTGCCGGATATCTATCCTGCCTGGGAGCCTGGGGCACTTTTGTATCACATCAAAAAACAAGCAAAGGAAAACGCAGCCTGGTATATCGATATCCAGGGCCTGGTGCGCATGGCACAATTTCTTGAAACCGGAAAATATCCGGTGGACACCATGGTCACTGTAACCAAAGGCAATGACAAAAAACCCCATATGATCACCCGGCAGGGGTCTCCCATCCGCCTTATGGCCGGCAGTTTTCCTTTGGGCAGCCTTATTACCACGGGCCGGTTCAATGGCCGCAATGTGGATCCGGATAGCCACCTGGGATTTTTTGAAAATACCCTGAACATCATCCCTGATGCACCGGCAGATGAAATGTTCGGCTTTATCCGGCCGGGGCTGGATAAACCCACTGTATCCAAAGCCTTTCTGTCCAGCCTTCTGGACAGAAAAGTGCAGATGGACTGCACCATGCATGGAGAGGAAAGGGCCTGTATCAACTGCAGTTATTGTGAAAGCATCTGTCCCGTTGACCTGATGCCCAGTTTCATCATGAAGGCCCTGGTGAGTGATGATATTGAAGAAGCTCTGGAACTGGGACTTCTGGACTGCTGCCGGTGCGGGCTGTGCTCTTTCACCTGCCCGTCCAAAATCGAACTGACACATATTTTATCGCAAGGTATGGATTTGCATCACAAGGACAAACAAGGATAACGATACAATATCATGAATCCCTTAAAAAAAATATTTGCGCTGCTGGAATATGACTTCAGTGATGCCGGAAAATTTGCCAAACTGGCACCTTTGTTTGATGCCACCAAAACCTTTTTTTTTCTGCCTTCCCCGAAAAACAAACAAGGGCCTTTCATCCGGGACCACCTGGACCTGAAACGGTATATGAGTTTTGTGATAATCTCCCTGCTGCCGGTGCTGTTTTTCGGGATATACAATACCGGATATCAGTCCGGTCTGGCCCGGGGAGAGACATTGGGGTTCTGGGACGCATTTTTATCCGGTGCCTGGGTGGTGCTGCCCATTATTATCGTATCTTATGCAGTGGGGTTTTTCTGGGAGATTTTGTTCGCCGCCATCCGGCGCCATCCCATCAGTGAGGGATTTCTGGTTACAGGCCTGCTGTTTCCCCTGACCCTCCCCCCCACCATCCCTTTGTGGCAGGTGGCAATGGGTATCTCATTCGGCGTGGTCATCGGCAAGGAAATTTTCGGCGGCACAGGCAGAAACATCCTGAACCCGGCATTGACGGCCCGGGCTTTTGTATTTTTCTCCTACCCGGTAAGCATGTCCGGCAACATCTGGGTGGCAGGTGCGGATGCAGTGGACGGCATCACAGGTGCAACCGCGCTGGCAGTAAACGCAGAAGGCGGATCCACACTGTTTTCAACCCTCTCAGACCAGGGATTTTCCCTGTCCAACCTGTTTTTCGGATTTGTACCGGGCAGCATCGGAGAAACCTCGGCCCTGTGCTGTCTCATCGGGGCGGTGTTTCTCATGGTCACCCGCATCGGCAATTATCGCATCATTCTGGGCGGCATTGCCGGCCTTGTCATCACCGCCATACTGTTTTATTTTCTGCCGGGCACCAGAGGCACCTGGGCAGATGCAGGTCCTTTGTATCATCTGTGTGCCGGCGGATTTTTATTCGGTGTTTCCTTTATGGCCACAGACCCGGTATCAGCCCCGGGCACCGATCCCGGCCGGTGGATTTACGGGTTTCTCATCGGGTTTCTCACCGTGATCCTCCGGGTGGCCAATCCGGCTTTTGCCGAAGGTGTTATGCTGGCCATTCTGTTCATGAACGTATTTGCCCCTCTTCTGGACCACCTGGTCATGAAACACAGAATTTCAAAGAGGATACCCAATGTCTGACAAAAAAAAGTCATTTAAAAAAAGTAAGATATATGTGGTCCTGTTTGCCCTTGTGACAGCCCTGGTGTTCAGTGTGCTGATCACCTCCGCCGCCACCATGCTCAAGGAACGGCAGCTGGAAAACATGGCCCTGGACAAAAAAACCAATCTGCTGGAAGCTGCCGGCCTGGTGCCGGAAGACAAAAAGCCCACGCCTGAAGACATTAAACAGATTTATGATACCCATATCCGCGAGGTCCATGTGGATTCCAGGGGCCGGATCATGGAGTCCCCTCTAGACAGCAGCCTGCAGCTGTACCTGATTCACACAGACCAGAAGGTGCAGGGGTATATTGTTCCCATCAGCACCCGGGGGCTTTGGGGCAAGATCCATGGCTATCTGGCATTTGAGCAGGATGGGGAAACCGTTGCCGGATTTTCCGTATACAGCCATTCAGAAACCCCGGGCCTGGGCGGAGAGATTGAAAGCAACTGGTTCCAGGATAATTTCAAAGGGAAAAAAATTTTGAATGCCAGTAACCAGCTGGTTTCCGTAGGTATTGCCAAGGGCAGGGTGGAAAACCTGCCGGATAAACTCCAGGACCACTATGTAGACGGCATTTCCGGTGCCACCCTCACCGGCAGATACCTGAGTGAGGGGCTGGAGGAAACCCTGACAAAATATGAATCGGTTTCCGTTATTTTCCGCCAGAAAAAAGGAAGCCAGACCCATTTAGAATCCATACTGGATGAATAAGGATATTTGTATGCACACTGATCTGTCCCATTACAAGGAAATATTGATCAAGGGCATCTGGAGAGAGAATCCGGTTGCATACCAGGTGCTGGGCATCTGTTCGGCCCTGGCGGTAACCGTCAAAATGTCCACCGCCGTGGTCATGAGCATTGCTTTGACCCTGGTGGCCGCTTTTTCCGGCCTGATCATCTCATCTTTGCGCCACTGGATCCCTTCCAATATCCGCATTATCGTAGAACTGACGGTCATTGCCTCCCTGGTGATCGTCACCGATCAGATACTCAAAGCCTTTTTGTATGACATATCCAAACAATTGTCCATTTTTGTGGGGCTGATCATCACCAACTGCATTATTCTGGGCAGGGCCGAGGCTTTTGCCATGGCAAACAATCCCGCAGATTCCTTTGTGGACGGTATGGCCAACGGCCTTGGATACAGCATGATCCTGGTGGCTGTGGCGTTTTTGCGCGAACTGCTGGGATCAGGACACTTTTTCGGGTTTCCCGTGATCCCCCAATTTTTATATGATATGGGGTTCCAGGATATGGGCATCATGGTACTGGCACCGGGGGCATTTTTCATTATCGGGCTGCTGGTCTGGCTGAAAAACAGCCTGCCCGGCATATCCCATGAAAAAAAATAAGGAGCTGCCATGGGCGATCTGCTGAGTCTGTTTGTCAATTCCGTGTTCATAGGCAATATTTTGCTGGCCTATTTTTTGGGCATATGTTCGTTCATTGCTGTATCCAAAACCATTGAAACCGCAACCGGTCTGGGGTTTGCAGTCATCTTTGTGCTGACGGTTACCAGCCCTGTGAACTGGCTGATATACCACGGCATGCTGGCCCCCGGGGCCCTTGCCTGGGCCGGGTTTCCGGAAATGGATTTGAGTTTTTTAAAATTCATCACCTTTATTGCGGTGATCGCCGCCATTGTCCAGGCGGTGGAAATGGTCATTGACCGGTATTCTCCGCTGCTGTATGCCAGCCTGGGGGTATTTTTGCCCCTGATCGCTGTAAACTGTGCCATTCTGGGAACATCTTTGTTCATGGTGGAGCGTAACCACTCATTCATTGAGTCCGTGGTGTTCGGGGCCGGATCCGGTACCGGCTGGATGCTGGCCATCGTGTCCATGGCCGCCATCCGCAAAAAAGTACGGTATGCCGATGTGCCGACCGGGCTGGACGGGTTCGGTTTTATCATGATCATAGCCGGGCTCATGGCCATGACCTTTATGATGTTTTCAGGCATCACCCTATAGTATAACAAGGAGCATGCAGTGATTTACCTTATCAGTTTGTTGATATTTTCCGGTGTGATCATTATCCTTGTCTTTGTCCTTTTATTTGTGGAAGCCAAAGTCACCACCCAGGGCAGCCATACCATTACCATCAACGACAACAAAGACGAGCCCCTCACGGTTTCCGGCAACCCCACATTGTTGTCCGCACTGTCACAAAATGAAATTTTTCTGCCTTCTGCCTGCGGCGGTTCCGGGTCCTGTGCCATGTGCAAATGCAAGGTGGTTGATGGCAGCGGCGCCATTCTGCCCACAGAGCTTGCCCATCTGTCCAGAAAGGAAAAAATGGAGAACATCCGGCTGTCCTGCCAGCTTAAGGTCAAGCAGGACATGGCCATCCAGGTGCCGGAATCCATTTTCGGCATCAAAAAAGTAAATGCCACCGTGGTGTCCAATGACAATGTTTCCACCTTTATCAAGGAACTGGTCCTGGAACCTGAAGAACCCATTGCATTTGAAGCGGGTGCCTATATCCAGATCGATGTGCCAGAATATGAACTGACCTTCAAGGATTTTCATATTGACAGCAAGTATGTGAGTGAATGGAAAAAATACAATTTGTTCTCTCTAGCAGCCAAGGGAATCAAGCCGGGGTTCCGGGCATATTCCATGGCCAACCCTCCCCATGAAAAAAATATTGTCAAACTCAATGTGCGCATTGCCACCCCGCCCCCGGGAACGGAAAGCATTCCACCCGGATTCGGATCCTCATTCATATTCGGGCTCAAACCCGGGGACAAGGTAAAAATCAGCGGTCCCTACGGCGATTTCATGGCCAAAGACACGGACAAAGAGATGTGCTTTATCGGCGGCGGGGCAGGCATGGCGCCATTGCGCAGCCATATTCTTCACCAGCTCGAAGGTATCAACAGCGGGCGCAGGATCTCCTTCTGGTACGGGGCCCGGTCTGTCAAGGAGATGTTTTACCATGAGGAGTTCACGGAACTGGCAAAACGGTACGACAATTTCACCTATCATGTGGCCCTTTCCAGCCCGGAAAAAGAGGACAACTGGACCGGTCTCACCGGGTTTGTCCACACCCATTTGATCAATTCCTATCTTAATGACCATGAAGATCCCACAGAAATTGAATATTACCTGTGCGGTCCCCCGCCAATGATCGATGCGGTTATTGATTCCCTTTATGAGCTTGGGGTGGAAGATGACATGATTTTTTATGACAAGTTCAGTTAAGGCAATATGATTTC
>JAWOEP010000469.1:0-3383 GCA_046482705.1 Desulfotignum sp. | reverse complement strand
ATGAGAAACGGTGCCTCTGTTTTCCCTGTTCCCCGTACGCAAATGCCGGACCAGTCCCCTGCGGCAGCTGTTTTCCGCTATTAAAAAAACCGATGATACGCGACCAATATCGGTGACATATAACAAATAAACACCTATGCGTGTTCAAACCCGTTACAACAAAGGAGAAAAAAATGCCAATGCCGAAAGATGAAGTACAAACACAATTAAACAATGCATGGATGCAGCATTTCAATGCAGTAAAAAATTCCGTGGACCTGGTGGAAAATTATCTTAAAGAAGCCAAAGGTATGGCTGAAGTGTGTACGGATGAATGGTGTATCTCCACTGAAAAACTGATAGATGATTTGAACAACGCCCTTTATTCCTTAAGTGAACCCCGGGATGCTGATCCGGAACTCTCATTGGAAATAAAAGAACTGCGGCGCCGGATTTATGATCTGTATGTAAATTACAAGGGTATTTATGAAAATCTTTCCTGATGTGTGGGTGTCACAGCCGGGATCCGGGAAAACAAACCATTGTATTCTGCCCGTATCCCGGCTGATCACCGTCTCTGTAGTCGCTTTTCTTTTAGCACCTGCCTGATCAATATCTACAGGTGCCTTTTCTTTTGTGCACCTGCACGTGCCTGATGAAAGGTTTCCGGTTCTTTTACAGGGTTTTGTTCCGGCAGAAAGGTGCTTTCCTGGGCCGGTACAACGGTCAACTGGTTTTCCACGTAAATGTCGGGGAATTCCGATTCCAGAATATTGCCAAGGTAGGCCCTTTTCCAGAAGGCATCCACTATACCCTGCAGGATCACTGTACCGTTTTCTACTAACACTTCAGGTTCAAGAACCCTTACATGGGCTACGGAATTCAGCCGCATCATCACCTCAATTTTCGTATCAAATGCCTGGGAAATTTTATCAGCTGTTTTGTTTTCAATGGATAAATTGTTCACCACCTCCACAACACCGGGCAGGGAAAACGCAATCTGTTCTGCCAGTTCCTTTTCAAATTCTTCCCGGACAGTGCCTTTTAAAAAAATGATTCCCTGTACCTTGTTCACTTCAATGCCGGATGCATCAAGACCGTCATAGTGTTTCAAGGTCTGCATAACAGTCTCTTTTGTCAGTTGATCTTGGGTTGTCATAAAAAAATTCCCCCTGCATTTTATTGGTTGATAACAATATTTTTTGCAATTATAAAAATCTACCGCACAGAAAACCGATACCTGAAATCCTGTGACTGGTTCCGGCTGACAGTGTTCCGATTTTTTATCAGATCTGCCTGGAGCTTATAGGCGATAAAATACTTATACACATCTGCCACATACTCAACCACTTCCTGGCCGATCATCTGTGCTGCTGTTTTTTCAACATTGAAAAACCATTTATCAGGGTTGCCCCCGTTTTTTTGGGTTATCCTGCGCATTTTCATGATTCTTTCCGGACCGGCATTATAGGCGGCCAGGGTCAAAAAAAACCGGTCTTCTCTGGAAATGGCGGAATGGTCAAAGTATTGTGTTTTCAAATGATACAGATATTTTACCCCGGCATGGATATTGTTTTCCAGATCATGAATATTTTTTATGCCCACACTGGAACAGGCAGCAGTACCGGGCATGAGCTGCATGATACCCACAGCCCCTTTCGGACTTGTGTTTGCCTGTTCAAGTCGGGATTCTTTATAGGCCACTGCCAGCAGCAAAAGCGGATTCAATTGATATTGCGCACCATAAAGCTTCATGAACTTGAAAACCCCGGGGAAAGGATCCATGGCATGGTAAAGATGGGGATTTTTGACCCATCTGGAATTGCGGTAATACCGGTTATACAAAATATTTCCCAGATGGCTCCCTTTCCGGTTTTTTTCAATAAACCGGTTAAGGGTGTCCAGCAATTTTGTGTTTTCCCGCCGCACCGCCAGGGTGATATTGCCGCCGGGATGGACTGCCGGCTGTTTTCCTTTCTGACGCTCCCTTACCATGATGTTGTCCGCATTCCAGACATATGGCCGGGAAAAAGAAAACTGTTCGCTGCGGTGCTCCGAAAATGACGAACCGGCTGCTGCAATATCCCCATATCCTTTTTCAAGAAAATAAAAGATATCTTTGAGGGCCACTGGAATAAAGAGGACCTTTATGCGGTAATACCGGTCAACCACCCGGTTTATAAAAGTTTCATATGCACTGAGAAATTCATATTCAAACCCGTTGAAATGCCCGTTGTCAATAAAAAAACTGGTTTTGCTGCTGGCAACCAGCACCTTTATAAACCGGTTGTTATGCAGGGGGTCGGGATCTTCTGCACCACTGGCACTGACCCTTGTCAACAGGTAATCTGCCGCAAAATAGGGTTTTTCAAATGCATGGCCGGTTTCAGCCGGAGCAGGGGTGATAAAAAAAACCAATACCAGGACCATGGTTGTAATAACAGCCCGGGCTGCACAATCAGATAAACCATCACCTGCACCATCAGATACACGCCCTGATATACGCTCAGAGATAGGATAAGATACATGTTCCCACAGGATGTCTGCTGTTTTTTCATTGTTCATTGGTTGTCCCGCCTTTTTTCTTACCGCTTTTATGGGTTCAGGCTATTATTTTAGGGCATCTGCAAAAAAAGAATATCCGGGATTTCCTGTATTTCTTTTGCCCAAAGGCACCATTAGTGCTTCACCAAAAAGCATTGTCCGTGGGTATACTGATCTGGTCGGGTGCGCATTAAAATTTAGATGCCTTTGGGCAGGTGGTTGCTTTTTTGTTTTTTTCCATAACCAACCGCTGAAAAATGCCGAAATATCAGATACATAAACAGCCAGTGCAAATTACATTTTTTCCTGTATTGTGCAAAATCCCGCTAAAAATTATCCTTTATAATTAAATGGAAGACGGGTCCTGCCAAATATTTGCATAAAGGCGGAACCTTGCGGTTTCTATTAAACAAAAAAATGAAAGGAGATTTCAATGGCACAAGCAAAGGCAATTAAAATCCTGGATAAAAATCTGTGGTTTTGCGTAATGACTGTGGTTTTTTTCCTTTTGGCCTTCGGCATATCCACGGCTGCAACAGATCTTGTGGATGAAAACATCGAAAGTGCGGTGGAAAAGGAATTATCCGCAGACCAGGCAGTGCCCGATCATCTTATTGATGTGGGATGTGTGGACAATGTGGTCACCCTGTCCGGCAGCGTGGGAAACCTGCTGGCAAAAGAAAGGGCGGTCAGTATTGCAAAAACGGTAAAAGGGGTGCGCTCGGTGGTCAACCGGATTGCCGTGGAGCTGGAAACGGAAAAAAGTGATTCTGGCATTAAGACGGATGTCATGGAAGCATTGTTAAATGATCCTGCCACCGAACTATATGAAATTGACACCAGCGTTGATAACGGGGTGG
>JAWOEP010000468.1:0-2889 GCA_046482705.1 Desulfotignum sp. | reverse complement strand
CGCATTTTTGCGGGGACATCCCATTGACCTGCCTGCACGGTTTGCGTGATCCATGGCCCTGGACACCCGCAAGACAGCCCTGCATATCCTGCTGCACGCTGCCAAAAAAAAGACCACCCTGGACCGGGCCCTGGATGCATTCCGGCCCCAGCTGGCAGGCCTGACCCAACAGGATAAAAACCTGTGCCATGCCATTGTGTTCGGGGTGCTGCGCCACCGCAATTTTCTGGATTTCATCATCCAGGCCTTTTCCAACACCAAAATTGCCCGCATGGACCTTGCTGTCCTTTATATTCTGCGCATGGCTATCTTTCAGATGCGGTTTCTGGACAGGGTGCCGGATTTTGCCACCATCAACACGGCGGTGGATCTGGCCAAGGCCCGGGGGGGTAAAAAAATTGCCGGGTTTGTGAATGCCGTGCTCAGGAATGCGGCCAGAAAGATTGATTCCCTGATGTGGCCGGATCGGCACAAAACCCTTGTGGAACATATCAGTGTGGTGCATTCCATTCCCCTGTGGCTTGCGCAGCGCTGGCTGGACCGGTACGGCCCTGACACCACCCTGGAACTGTGCAGGTATGTCAACCAGATCCCGCCGGTCACCCTGCGCACCAACACCCTGAAAACCAGCCGCCCCGAACTGGGCCGGCTGCTGACAGACGCCGGCCATAAAATCGATTTCACGCAATTCAGTCCGGACGGGATTCTGCTGGCAGGCACCGGCATCGATGTGGAAGATCTCACCGGGTTTGCCGGCGGGCTTTTTCAGATCCAGGACGAGGCAGCCCAGCTGGTGTCCCGGATACTGGACCCCCAAAAGGAGGAAACCATCCTGGATGCCTGTGCCGGGCTCGGGGGAAAAACGCTGCACCTGGCCCAACTCATGGAAAACACCGGACAGATCACTGCCGTGGACACGGAAGAAAACAAACTGGCACAGCTGGCATCTGAAGCACAGCGCCTGGGCATCACCTGTGTTGAAACCCGGGTTCTTGACCTGCGCAAAGCGGACATATCTGATTTTCCCGGATTTTTCGACAGGGTGCTTGTGGATGCCCCCTGCACAGGGCTCGGGGTACTGCGCAGAAACCCGGATACCAAATGGGAGCGCTCTGTGCAGGATATCCAGAGAATGGCTGCCCGGCAGAAACGGCTGCTCAACCGGGCCGCCAACCTGGTGAAACCCGGGGGCACCCTTGTGTATGCGGTGTGTTCCTGTGAAAAAGAGGAAAATGAGGAAGTGGTTGCCGCATTTCTGAAAGCCCGCAAAGACTATGTCCTGAATCCCATGGACCATCTTTACGGGCGTGCCTGTGACCGTTTTTTTACCACCTTTCCCGACACAATGGGCATGGACGGTTTTTTTGCCGCCCGGTTCACAAGGGTGTTTCTGGAAGCTGTTAGCTATTAGCTTTTAGCTGTTAGCTTTTAGCTGTTAGTCACCAGCTGGGGAAAATTTGTGATTGTTTGCTGGAATCTGATGCCTGGGGCTGGAGGCTTTCATAAAAATATTGATTCCAGGTAAAATAAGCACTATGGTAGGCTTTTTTATCCAACATACGATCCCTGGTGCAAGAGCCGGGGTATGATACAGGAGTGCAACATGGAACTTATTGCCCCATCCATTCTTTCCGCTGACTTCACCTGTCTCGGCAAAGAGGTCAGTGCCGTTGAAAAAGCCGGTGCCGACTGGATACACATCGATGTCATGGACGGACAGTTTGTCCCCAACATCACCTACGGCCCCATCATTGTGGAGGCCTGCAAACGGGCAACCGCCCTGCCCCTGGATGTCCACCTGATGATCGAAACCCCGGAGCTTATGATCCCGGATTTTGCAAATGCCGGTGCGGATTATATCAGCGTGCACGCAGAAGCCTGCCCCCACCTGCACAGGACCCTGCAGCTCATCAAAGAACACAATGTCAGGGCCGGGGTGGCCCTGAACCCTGCCACCCCCCTGTCTGCCATTGCACATATCACGGACCAGCTGGATTTCGTGCTGATCATGAGCGTGAACCCGGGGTTCGGGGGCCAGAAATTCATCCGGTCCAGCATTGCAAAGATACAGGCACTTTCCCGGCTGCTCAAAGAACACGGTTCCCATGCCCTTATCCAGGTGGACGGCGGCATCAACTTAGACACAATCGATCTGGTGGCACAGGCCGGGGCTGCATGTTTTGTGGCAGGATCCGCCGTTTTCAACACGCCGGACTATGCCGGCACCATCGCAAAACTGCGTGATGCAGCAGGAAGGTAACCCATGAACAAGCTTATCATCACGGTGCTGGCCAAGGACAGGCCCGGCATCATCGCCCATGTCACCCGGGTGCTGTTTGCTCTGGAATGCAACCTGGAAAATGTGAACCAGATGATCCTCCAGGACCAGTTTGCCGGTTTTTTCCTGGTGGAATCTCCGCCCTCCCTGGACAGGGACCGCCTCCAGTCCGCCCTGGATGACCAGACAAAAGACACCGGCCTGGTCATCCATGTCAATGACCTGGATGAAAACAACGGGAGCCCCATGGACAGCGCAGGAGACATTTTTCTTATCACCACCATCGGCCCGGACCAGAAAGGCCTGGTGGCAAGGTTTTCCGCAATCATCGCCCAATATCACGGCAATATCATCAACCTCAAGGCCGTATTCAAGGGCGGGCCGGATCCCAGAAACAATGTCATGTCCTACCAGGTGTGGGTGACACCGGATCTGGACAGTGCCGCCATGTTTGCCGACCTGCGCACCAAGGCAGCGGAAATGGGCCTGGACATCCGGATCCAGCACAAAAATATCTTTGATGCCATCAACAAAATCTAACCTGAGGAACCACCATGTTTGAAGACCATGAAATCATCTCCACCATAGAAATGGTAAAAAACGAACACCTG
>JAWOEP010000458.1:0-7794 GCA_046482705.1 Desulfotignum sp. | reverse complement strand
CATCAAGGAGGCATTTGGTGTTGAGGCCCTCTCATTTGCTGCAGACATTACCGATCAGGAACAAACAGCAGCCATGGCTGATTTTGCCATGAAGGCATTCGGACAAATTGATATATTGATCAATAGTGCCGGGATCAAAATCGGAACAGCGATTTCTCAAAAATCTAAAAAACCATGCTGGCACGCAGGGTAATTGATCATCTGGTTTTAGTAAATACCGCACACGGGGTCTGAATATTTGCTGTAGCAGCGTGCGCTTCTATGGGGAGCCCCTGGTGGTGTCCTGTGAACGGACCGTCAGATCCGGAGGGGGCCTGGTAAAATATACCGGGATGGTTTTCACCCAGAGGGCGGGTTTCCCCACTTCATTGTTCTTATGCAAACAGGCCCCCGCAGATCTCGGGCCGGGCACAGGACACCACCAGGGGCGGGGCTTGGGAAAGCGTGCTGCACACAGCGATCGAAACCTGGCATGCTTATGGCAAATATCCAGTGCAATTACCTCAGCCTTGACTTTCCGGATCATGGGCACTATTTTAGGAAAAATTAACTTTTAGCAGCAAAGAATTACATTAATGGCCCCTTCTATCATCTCCATAGCCGGAAAATCCAACTCCGGAAAAACCACCTTTCTTGAAAAACTGATTGCTGAACTCACCGGAAAACGGTATCGGATCGGATCGGCGAAGCACACCCATGAAGGATTTGATCTGGACAACAAAGGAAAAGACAGCTGGCGCCACAAAAATGCCGGCGCATCCGCCACCCTGGTGGTTACAGACGAAAAAATTGCCATGGTCAAAGATGATCTGGGTACCGATATAGAAAAAATGCAGTTTTATTTATCTGACATGGACCTGATCCTGGCTGAAGGATTCAAGCGCCAGCCCCTGCCCAAGATCGAAGTTTTCCGGGCAGACGGCCCCCATGTTCACCCCCTGTGCCTGGACAGCCCGGACCTGATTGCCTTTGTCACTGATGCAGCCTTTGCCCCGAAAGTGCCGGTTTTCCGCCTGGAGGATGTGGCTGGTGTGGCATCGTTCATTGAAAAACAGTATCTGGAATATCCATGATGAAAACCACCACTGGTATCTGCTGCATGGCCGGTTGGATTGTATGGCTCTGTTTTATGGACTTGTGTCTTCCAGGCACGGTGTTTTGCAGGCAGCCTTCTGAAAACCATCACTGCATTACTTCTCTGGACCATGGGACCATCAACTGGAGCACCGGAACGGTTACCGCCGTGGGCGTGGCACCCCCGCGTATTACCAAAAACAACAGGCATGAACCCGATCCCGGATCAGCCCGGACCGACGCAAACCGCCGGCTTATAGAAATGCTCAAACAAATCCGGATACACAATGACCTGCGTGTGGGAATGTATGCCGCCCAAAATGATGCGATCATGGCGGGGATTGAGAAAACAGCCAGGGATGCAGACATTATCCGCCAGTATTACACCTCGGCTTTGGATGTGGAACTGGCTATCCAGACCCGTATTTTCGGCGGATTCCTTCAGCTGGTACTGCCCGATGAAATCCGGCAGATTCCCAGAATCAATCCAGAAATCCGGACCAACGCCCTGAGTGAATCAGGAAAGATCCCCTATACCGGACTGATTCTGGATATCAGGGAACTGGCATTTGATCCGGTTCTGTACCCCGTCATTGTCAGTGAACAGGGGGATTTTATTTATTCCTCCCTATACATAAGCCGGGAATTTGCCGTTCAGCACGGGGTTTGCAAATACTTATGTTCCATGGACAATGCCCTGGAAGATCCCCGGGTGGGCAGCCATCCTCTGGTGCTCAAAGGCCTGCGGACAGCGGGAAAGGACAATACCGCCATCGTCATCAGCACAGCTGATGCCAAAGCGGTTGAAAAAGCAACTGAGCGGCACCTGTTTTTAAAGCAATGCCGGGTTATTTTTGTGACTGAAAAATTTTAATTCATTCATCCCTACACACAATTTATAAGGATTTGCCATGACCGATTTTACCCCCACCAGAAACGATGCGTTTTCCCTTTTACAGAAATACAACCAGAAACCAGGCCTGATCCGGCACGCCCTGGCCGTGGAATCGGTCATGGCGCATTTTGCAAAAAAATTCGGTGAAGATGAAGAAAAGTGGCGGGTCATCGGCCTGGTGCATGACCTGGATTATGAGCAGTTCCCGGAGGAACACTGCCACAAATGTGTCGATCTGTTCAAAAAGCACAACTGGCCTGACGACTATATCCGGGCCGTCATCAGCCATGGGTGGGGCATCTGTACCGATGTTGAACCCAAAACCCTTCTGGAAAAAACCTTGTATGCCATAGATGAACTCACCGGTCTGGTGGCAAGTTCCGCCCTGGTAAGGCCTTCCAAAAGCATTCTGGACATAAAAACAAAATCTGTGAAAAAAAAATTCAAGGACAAAGCCTTTGCTGCGGGTGTGGACCGGGACGTAGTCAAAAAAGGGGCTGCCATGCTGGATATGGAATTGCCTGATCTGATCACCGAGGTTATTGCCGGCATGCAGCCTGTGGCAGAAGAAATCGGGCTCAAAGGGGATATTCAGACGTCAAAAACATGACAAGAATTTTTGACGCATCCGGCAAATTTTTCCTTGTAACAGGTATGCTATTTATATGTATTAAGGAAGCAACGCATTGTAATTATTATATAATATTATATTAATTCCTGTCTGGCATACGGATTGCTTATTCTTATATTTCAAATGCATTATTTTGAATAAGGAATCGATATGAACCAGACATTTAAAAAATTTTCCCGCAGGTTTCTGGCATTGTTTTCCGTGGCTTTTCAAGAGGCTGCCCGGCAGGCCGACCATGCCCGGCTGAGCCGCCATATTGTTGCTTTGAACAAAAAAACCTCTTCAGCCGACATCATCAATGAATTGTCTGTCTGCCTTAAAAATATCCTCAATTACCGGTTGTTCGCCTTTGTGGTGAGAAAAGAGGCAGGCGTCGATGTCTGGCTGGATCCTGACATGTACAAAACCGCTTTGGAACATATCATTCTAAAGGATTTTCATCTTGAGAATTCGGCAGATCTTACCTATCTGAACAACAATGGTGGACTGAACAGCCTTCAGAAAAACGTTGATCTGGATAATTTGGTTTTTTACGAATTGCGCGAGGAAAATTGTTATGCCCGCCTGTATATGCTTCCGGAAAAACCCAGTTATGCGTTTCATGATGAAGTGGTAAGCCTGATTCTCCAGGGATGTGCAACAGCCTTGTCCAAACAGTTGAAAATGGAAAATCTCAGGAATGCCGCTGTCATAGATCCGCTGACCGGTTGTTATAACCGGCGGGAGTTTGAAACCCAGCTCTCCCGCCATATGGCCTCTGCAACCCGGCACCGGAACAACCTGTCTTTGTTCATGTTTGATCTGGACCATTTTAAACAGATCAATGACACCCACGGGCATCAGGCAGGAGACCTGGTTCTCAAAAAGACAGCGTTTCTGGTCAAAGACAATATGCGCCAGGGAGATATTCTTGCCCGTTACGGCGGAGAGGAATTTATTGCCATCCTGCCGGAAACCGGCAGACACAAAGCCATGGAACTGGCAGACAGACTCAGAACCAAAATAGCCGCCGCTGAAATTCTTTACAATGACACAACCATGAGGGTCACCGCAAGCTTCGGGGTTTCGGAACTGACCCCCGGCATGGATATGGCCCGGCTCATTGAAGATGCCGATACCATGCTTTACAAAGCCAAGCGCAACGGCAGAAACACGGTCATGCCCGGCCTGATAAAAGTCTGCCCTAATGCGGCTGTTACAGTTTGAACCGTTCCGTCATAGTACGCAGCCGGGTAATGACCTGATCAAGGGTGCCGGCCTTTTGTTTCACATTGTCTGACAGAGACCGGATATTTTCAGCCGCAGACAGTACATCGGAAATCTCTGATGCCACCTGCCCTGCCACCTGGGAACTCTGGGCCACATTTTCATTTACTTCCTGGATACCTGCTGAAACCTGGCCGATATTTTCCGTCATGGCACGGGTGGTATCGGACTGGGATGCAATGGCCCGGGCATTTTCTCCCACAAACTGATTAATATCGTTGATGATTGTGGAAATATCCTGGATTTCGTTTACAGCCCCCTGTATCTGCTCCTTGATTTCCCGGATGTTGTCGGCAATCTCTTCGGTAGCCCCGGCTGTCTGACTTGCCAGGTCCTTGATTTCATTTGCCACAACAGCAAACCCCTTGCCGGCATCACCTGCCCGGGCCGCTTCAATGGTGGCATTCAAGGCCAACAGATTGGTCTGGGAAGATATACTGGCGATGGTATCCGTAACCTTGTCAATCTCTTCGGCTGCCCGGTCCAGTTTCTGCACCCGTTCCGATGTCAGCCTTGCCCGGTCCACCGCTTTGACGGTGATATCCCGGGTCTTGCCGGAGTTTTCCGCCACCCGGTCAAGGCTGGTCTGCATGTCCCGGGTACCGTCGGAAACAGTTTTTACATTGGTGGCAGCCTCTTCCATTGCAGCAGCCACTGAATCCATATTCATGCTCATCTGCTCGGCAGCAGAGGCCACAGAATTAACCCTGGCAACAGAGGTATCAGCGCCGGTGCCCATATCATCGGAAATCCGGTTCAGCTCTCCGGATGCATCGCTCAAGGTATCCACCCCTGCATTGAGATCCTTGACCATGGCAGCCAGGCCTGCCACCATCTCATTCATTGATGTCACCGTGTCTCTGATGGCATCTTTGGCTTTATATGTAAAGGAATGCTGAAAATTTCCTTCAGCCACTGCCCGGGCCAGAGCAGCCATGCCCTT
This sequence comes from Desulfotignum sp., assembly GCA_046482705.1. Classification (GTDB taxonomy): domain Bacteria; phylum Desulfobacterota; class Desulfobacteria; order Desulfobacterales; family Desulfobacteraceae; genus Desulfotignum. The sequence goes on along the minus strand of JAWOEP010000458.1, from coordinate 2,985 downwards.
CATATGGGTCATGAGCTGCCGGTTCATCACTGCAATAATCAAAGCGCCGATCAGCAGGGCGATAAATCCGCTGATACCCGCAGTGGTGATAATCTGCCGGTTGACCCCGGCCATGAGTTCAGCTTCAGACACTGCCACCACAAAAAAAAGATCCCAGGGTGTAAAATGATTGACAAAAGCATAATAGGTCTGGTCTCCCTGCTGAAAATCGGAAAATCCGGCTTCTGTTTCAAGAATGGCCTGTCCATTGGTAAAACCCTGCACTTTCTGATCCACAACCGCTGCATCAGGGTGCACCAGAATCCTGCCTTCGGCATCTGCCACAAAGCAATATCCGGAGCCGTTCACTGTAATCTCCTGAATGAGCTCCTGAAGATCAGGGGTGAGAATAGGGCTGACAACACTGTAGGCCCCGGCAATTTTCTCGTCAATGGATTCTCGAAACGGCGCAAAAATCTGAAGGGCAATATTTTTTCCAGTACCTGTCAGCATTTCATATGAACTGCCGGCACTCACCGCCGCAAACACCTGGCTGTCGGGTCCGTAATATGTCCCTACAGGCCGGGATCCGTCTTCATTTTCCACACTGGTGGAAACCTTGATCAATTTGTTGTCAAACATCTGGAAAATCGCAATTTCCGCATCACTGAAGCGGCCCACCTTGTCCACGATACTAAACTCTCCGGTAACAAATTCCAGTCCGAAAGTAAGCTGGGGAATGGTGAGGGTGGCTGTTTCCTGTGTATGTACATCTGATATCTGCATATCAACGGTTCTGGCGTCCACCACCATGGGCTTGCCCGCTACCTGGCTTTCAGATATGAGCATGCCCATATCAGCGGACATCTTATCCTGCTGCAGGGCATAGCGGGTCTCAACGGTTTTTAAAAGCACATCTGACACACTCTGAATACCGGCCTTTCCCCTGGCCAGAAACGATTGTTTGCTCTGGAAAAAATTCATCCCTGCAATGATCAGAATGGTTATCAGAATCGCTCCCAGAGACCCCAGATACAACTTTTTGCCAAATCCCATGCATTCGAGACTCTGTCTACCTCTGGTATGTGGCAGCTTCATGTGCGTCTTTTGCGTACTCGGCAATGTTGACCAATATTTCAGCTTATGTTATTTCCGATTTTGGCATGCCCCCAAAGTACGGATTTCTCGCTGGATGCTTTACTTTCGTTGCGCAACTCATACTCTTCCAACGCTTACTGGAAACAAAAGCAACGTTCCCAAAAATCGATCGGGTTATGACCGGAGCCGTTATTGCGGGAACAGGGCTTATTGCAATCTCGCCCTGGCTCTCCTATCAAGAATTCGTACGTCCGATTATGTTGCTCTCCACCGTCTCATATATAGGCATTTTGGTTGTAGCCAGCCTTCGAGCACGCGCAGGATATCGCCCGGCACTGTACTTTCTTTTAGGTTGGGTCCCTTTCATTGCCAGCTTGTTTATTACCATGTCTGAATATGCTGGATTCATAGCGCCAACTTCATGGGTCTCTTACCTTATTCCCGTTGGTCTGTCCTGGGAGATGGCCATCTTCTCTCTGGCGCTCGCCTCCCGTATCAAAATCCTTCGCGACGAACGAGATACGCTTCAGGCTCAACAGATTAAAGTAAGTGAAAATGCAAGAAGAACTCTGGCACGTAGTAACCAGATTAAGGATGACTTCCTCAATGCCGTCAGCCACGAATTGCGAACGCCGTTGCACACCATTCAGGGCCAGCTTGATCTGTTGCGCGAGGCACCGCTTAACAGTGAGCAGAGTCAGGCCTATCGTTTGATTGAATATGCCAATCTACGCATGACACGCCAGGTCGGGGGCATTCTGGATTTCGTCGACGCCCAGGACGACAGTCTGTTGAGCTCTCCCCAGGTGTTTGTGCCGGCTTCGCTGTTCGAGTTGCTTGAATACGAGTTCTTCGAACCGATCAGAGCCAAACCTGTCTCCTTGGCTTTTTCTCTGGAGGAGAACGTTCCGGGTAGAATCTATATGGATGGCCTGATGCTGGAAAAGGTGCTTTATCAGCTGATCGATAACGCTATAAAGTTTACCCCCGCGGGCGGCCATATCTTTGTTAAGGCGGAAAAAGCCGGTTCTGAAAACACGTTGGTGCTCCGCATATCCGATACCGGTCCCGGTATTCCAGACAACCAACGCGCAAAGGTATTTAGGGCCTTCAGTCAGGGCGAGTCCGGTCTGACGCGACGTTATGGCGTCGTACGCTTGGGCCTGCCTCTCGCCAATGCTTTATCACATGCTCTGGGTGGGACTATCTCGATTCTCCCATCCGACGAGGACGGAACCACCGTTGAGGTCACCATTCCCTATGGCGAATTTCATGAATCCGGCCACATCACTCCGGAGGCCAACATAGACCAGGAGCTTCACCGGATTCCCCGTGTTCTGGTGGTAGAAGATGATGCTGCCAACCGGATGATCATTCGAAAACAGCTCGAGAAAATGGGTGTGCTTTCCGAAGGCGTACAGAACGGCTTGGAGGCTGTGGAAGCCGCCATGAAGGAGCCCTGGGACCTGATCATTATGGACTGTCAGATGCCGGTTATGGACGGTATTGAAGCGACTCGGAAAATTCGCCTGGAATCAGCTCGCAATATGGATACTCCCGTCATCGCACTGACAGCTAATGCCAGCGAGAGCTATCGCCAGAAATGCCTGAGGGCGGGAATGGACGAATATTGCACCAAGCCTCTCAGGATGAATAGTCTCCGGAAACTGGTGGGTAAATATGCCCATAGCCGCAACAAAGAGCGGTATAAGGCGCAGCAGGGGCTCAATGCCTAAATATCCGGCACTTCAGTAAACACCGCAAACCGGATTGATCTTCGGTTTCAGCACTTCACGCCCGGAAACCACCAGCGCGGCAGCATCCGATTCACCTGTGGTTGCACAAAGCGATCATCAATCAGCCAGATCACACCCCGGTCTTCCGGGGTGCGAATCACCCGGCCGGCGG
>JAWOEP010000336.1:0-3184 GCA_046482705.1 Desulfotignum sp. | reverse complement strand
AGGATTTCCAGCCAATAATTTTTTAAACCAGGAACCCGGATCAGATGAGGAAATTGAAGAGTTCTGCACTGTTAATTATGGAGTCACCTTCCCTATGCGTCCTGGCAGCAGCCAATCATAGATCCATGGAAGAGGAAGCAAGGCAGATCTTGAGACATCATTTATTGAGAGAAAGATGTATCCAGGGTGTTGGGACAAAAATTTCACAACGTTTTGCTGCCCTGGGCGGCATTGAGCTACCCGAAATGAAAAGAGCATTTCCACGAGGATTGGAGTCTGATCACGGATCAAACCCATGATTCTACTGGATACCAATGTGCTGTCTGAATTGATGCGGCCGGCGCCGAACCCACATATTGTGAACTGGCTGACTTACTCTGGCTGCGCGTAATGTTAAGGATTTTTCGGGCATTGAAACATTGGAACTTCTTAATCCGTGGACCGATATCAACTTCCATGCTTAGAGAAAACCACCCTAAATTGACTATAACTGGCTTTGCCGCCCTTGTCTGTTAAACCGCACTTTTCAGGCACAAAAAAGTCATTCTAAGCACCAAAAACCGCATTATTTTGACCACATTTCAAACAATTAAAAGAACTTATCCGGGTCCGACCCCAATTGCAAGCAGATGAAGAAAAAAAAGCTGCTGGAATAATTCTTGACACATATCCAGGTAGCACATTTCCTAAACCATAGAAGTCATGAATCACGTCAAAGTGATCTAAGAGACCTTTGAGGATCTGAAATTAATGGAGAAATATATGAACAGAACCGCTATCGTCAAACACGAAATTTATAACAAACTTATTGATTTTTCTGAGCAGGATCTAAGTGACATTGTAAATTTTATTGATTTTATGAGGCATAAAAGGAAACTTGAACCCAAAAAAGTGATCAAGCTTGAAGGAATTCTAAAGGGTTATGATATTGATTTTTCCGTACTGAACGAATTCAGACAAAAGACCTGGCAGCATGTCGATCAGGAACTTGATAATGGATAGTTTTGTGACCGACACCCAAGCCCTTGTCAAAATTATCAATTCGAGCCGCTCAGCTTTGACATCCTTAAAACTGCCTCTGAAATTGACGACATACCTGAACTGCATGACCGCCTGATTGCAGCTACTGCAAGATATCCTGGTCTGCCTATTATCACCAACGCCCCCTGGGGTTTCTGCTGACCGGCGCTGCACAGGGACTTCAACTGCCGGTGGCACACCATCAAAATTACGGCCGAGGGTCCAAACCGGGAACCTTATCAAATCCGGTACGACAATCTGAATATCGGCCAGGGCAATTTCTATCAGGCACGGCCGGTGAATTTTGCCATTTACAACGGCAGCGGCAGGGCCGTGTTTGAGATCGACAATGTCCAGCTCATGGATGATCAGGGAAACAACCTGATCAAAAACGGCGGTTTTTCAAAAGGAAGTCATTTCTGGTTCTTTTCGACGGACAATCACCTGCCATGGCATATCAAAAATATGCTGCTGCACTTTTTTTTCGAACAAGGGCTGCTGTCCGCCATCCTGGGATTCCAGGTGGTCGGGCTGACAGACAGCCCAATCGATGCCCCGCGGGTGGCGTTTTTGTATTTTCCCGGGGAAACCCTGGAATGGTTCTTTCCCCAGGCGGAACAAAGCTGGGGAAAGATCGTCCGCATCGATTTTAAAAGACAGGAACCAAAAAAACACCATCTCTCAGATGCGGGGCTTGCACTGGATCTCCCCATACTGTTCCACTTTGAAAATCAGCAATTGCTGTTATGGCTGGTGGAATTCCAGGAAGACAAATCCAAATTTTCCATATACAAGCTGCTGCGGTACACCACTGATATGATGGAAGCCTATCAGGATGCACTGGTGGTTCCGACGGTATTGTTCACCGACAGGAAAAAATGGCGCAAATCAGTGCCCCTTGAACTGCACACACAAGTCAATGACCGGTTGTTCCTTCATTTTGAATATGTGTTTCACAAGTTGTTTGACTTGAATGCCCGGGATTATTACAATATGGATAACCCGGTGGTGAAAATCCTTTTGCCCAAGATGAACTATAGAAAGGAAGAGCGAATCGAGGTGATCAGCCAGGCATACAAGGGGCTGTTTCAACTGGTTACAAGAGGGCTTTTTGACAAACATGTGGATTTCATCGATGTGTACTCAGAAATAAGCGATCAGGAACAGAAACAGCTTTATGAAAACATCATTCAACATAAGGAGACTGCCATGTTGGCGCAGTATATAAAAGAAAAAGGCAGACAGGAAGGCAGTTACAATACGATGGTTTACATGGTCCGCAATGCCGAAAAAAAAGGATTATCAGAAGAAATGATCGCCCAGATTGCCAATATTGACATTGATCTGGTCAGAAAAATATTGCGCAATGAGCCGGTGGACATCCCGTTGCATCTGCTGGCAGACAGCGAACAGTAAAAAGGTCTTTTTCAAAAAAAAGTCAAAAACAGGAGAAAACTGTCTGTCCAGGTATCTGTGATTAACCCGAAACCTCATACCGGATTGCTGTCAGCTGAATGATAAAGATCGCTCATGTAATTTATTCCTTCGGGATCGGGGGGCTTGAAAAAGGGATTACCACTCTGATCAACCATGGGTCCGATGATATCGCGCATGTCATCATCAGCCTGTGCGGCAACAAAGATTCGGAAACCTTGCTGCGCCGGTCCACATGCATCATCTGCCTGGATAAACAGGGGGGCAACTCTCTGCGGTTTATCCGGGACCTGTCCAGAGTGATCCGGGCCGTTGGTCCGGATGTGGTGCATACCAGAAACTGGAGCGGCACGGGGAACAGGGACGGCACCTGGCAGTGAAGAAATTTTCCATCCAGGCCATGGTGGACCAGTATGAGTCGGTTTACCGTGGGTTGTGAATACAGATAGACAGCATGACCGCATCCGGTTTTCCATAGAAAATAATTTTCCGTTTTATGCGGGCCATGTGGCAGACAAGGGATATCTGTATTTAAAGGGTTTGGAAGTCAAATTCTATGACAAATTTTTTTTCTTGAATTCCTTAAGTGTGGATACATCCATTGAATATGCTCTGCCGATCTTGTAGGCTGATATCCGTCCTGCTTTGATCCATCTTCTGAGTGTCACAGTTGATATTCCAAGGTATTCTGATGCTTGCTTCAAATTAAATGGCTTGCTTGCTATTTCGC
>JAWOEP010000390.1:0-5612 GCA_046482705.1 Desulfotignum sp. | reverse complement strand
ACAGGAACGGCATTTTGGGCACTCTCTACCACTTGGGGGATAATCCTGGTGGTCGGGATATTTGGGTCACTGGTGGTGGACATGAATTCGGCGAGTTGAGCAGGAAGCCCGTCGGGTATTGGCTGAAACCCTCTCAGGAATTCCCAGATCGCCCGGGATTGCCTTGGGTATGTAGAACTACTCCTTGATGGAGAAGATGAATCTGGGACTATCCAGGACGTCCTGGATAGGAATAGGAAAGGGGAGAGTCTACTTCACAGCTCCTCACGTCATCGATCCTTGACAACTGAGATAATACGTATACGCTTGATCGCAGGCCTGAAAATAAAAATGTCTCGGTAATCCGTGACCCCATGCGAAGCTCACGGTGGAGCCTGTGTTAGGAGCGCACATCTATGACACGCGTACTCATTTTGTATATGTCCGGTTATCTTATCCCGCCGATCGCCTGGAATATACTGGATGGCATCAAATGCAGTGATATAGTCATATGCCTGGAAAAAATCCGGATCATTTTGAAGCGATGCAGCATCTTTTGCCAGGAATGTGATATTTTTCAGACCCGTTTCTGCAGCCCGGATTCGGGCGGTTTCAATGGCAGGGGCATCATTGTCGATCCCGGTAAATGCGGAGGCAGGAAAATGTTCTGCCATCAGGTGCAGGGCAATACCCTGGCCGCATCCCAGATCACATACCCGGATGCCCTTTTCCATGCGGGCCACAAGAGCACCCTGTTCAACACCGGGCAGAAAATGCGAGATAAGCACCTGTCTGTGTTTGGCATGGGAAAGCTGGGCCATGAATGCCTGGAACCGGGGATAGGCTTCATAGGGTATGCCCTCCCCCCTGGAAAAATCTTCTGCCACCCTGGCCATGGCAATCTGTGTGAGCAGCGGAATCTCCCGGGTATACACCCCCATGTTGCTGGTGCCGCTTTTGCGGATCAGCAGGGCTGCATGTTCCGGCGGCAGAAAATACACGGCCTCTGCACTCTTGCTGTTTCGGATTTCAATAATTTTTCCTGTACACATGATGCCCAGCCATTCTTGAACATAGCGCGGGTGAAGCCCGGCAGCCTGTGCCAGATCAGCACAGGATACCGGCTGGTCCATGTCCGCCATCACCTCAAAAATTTTCAGTTGATACCCCAAAGCCAGCGCCAGGTTCAACGCCCCGTGATTGAGAATATCGGTCAATCTGTTGCCGAAGGCTGCCTGTTTTTCCTGATCCATTATCTTTTTGTTCCCTCGCTTTTTTCGGCTGAATTTTTCATTGCCTGTTTTTTTTCACTGCGCTAATATAATCCATCTCCCCTGAAATTCAACCCGGAATGCCACATGTTTACATTCCTGGCCGGGTATAATAGAGCCAGGACAACCACATACAACTTTAATTTCTCATACCTTTCACAAGCCCCCTGGTGGTGCTTTGTGACAGGACCGTCAGATCACAATCTCGGGCCGGTCGCAAAGCACCACCAGGGGGCGGGCATTGTAAAACCAAACAATATCTTGGACATGCAATTGTCCGGCTGATCCCGGCAAAATTCTGATGGAATCCGGCATTAATTTCTTGATTTTTCCATGTGTTTCAGGTAGGTTAGCCACTTATTTTTGCTTGGGTAAAGGGGTTTCACAATGCCGGTGGTACGTCTGCACAATATTTCCAAATCTTTTGACAGCCAGAAGGTGATCGACAACCTGTGTCTGGATATTGTCAAAGGGGAATTTCTGACCCTGCTGGGTCCTTCCGGATGCGGCAAAACCACGGTTCTGCGCCTGATTGCAGGACTTGAAACCTGCGACAGCGGCACCATTCTCATCAACGGCATAAACCAGACCCGGCTGCCTGCCTGCGACCGGGATGTGAATACCGTGTTTCAAAGCTATGCCTTGTTTCCCCACATGAACGTGTTTGACAATATCGCCTTTGGATTAAAGCTCAAAAAAATCCCGGCCCGGCAGATCCGGGAACGGGTCAAGGAAAGCCTGGCACTGGTGAAACTGGAGGGGCTGGACAACCGGCCCATCCATCAGCTGTCCGGGGGCCAGCAGCAGCGGGTGGCCATAGCCAGGGCCATTGTGAACCAGCCGTTGATCCTTCTGCTGGACGAACCCTTGAGCGCCCTGGACTATAAACTGCGCAAGCAGATGCGCCTGGATCTGCGCCACCTGCACCGGAAACTGGGCATCACCTTTGTCTTTGTCACCCATGACCAGGAAGAAGCCCTTACCCTCTCGGACCGGGTGGTGGTGATGCACAACGGGAGCATCCAGCAGACAGGCACCCCCAAAGAGATCTATGAAACCCCGGTGAACCTGTTTGTTGCGGATTTTGTGGGAGAAAGCAATATATTCGATGCCAGGGTGACCGCCACCAGGGGCACTGACATGGAAATCCGGATCCATGGGGTTACAAAAACTGTCCAGAACCGGCGGGGCTTCAAAAAAGACCAGGCGGTCAAGGTGCTGCTGCGGCCCGAGGACATGACTGTGGAACGTACCGGATATCAGTGTCCCCGGGGATTTCTGCCGGGCAAAGTGAAGGAGATGATTTACAAGGGAACCACCGTGGACCTGATCATCCGGCTGGACAACGGCCAGGATGTTTTTGTCACCCAGTTTTTCAATGAAGATGACCAGGATATTTTTTATGATGTCAATGAACAGGTCTGTATTTCCTGGATAAAAGGCTGGGAGGTCATTCTGCCCCATGAATGAGAAACAGGGGTTCAAATTTTTTGCCGTTTTTTTGAACATGGCCTGGTTTGCCCTGTTTGTCCTGGCACCGGGACTCATGGTGGTGGGCATCAGTTTTCTGACCCGGGACACCAGCACCTTTTTCACCTGGCCCCTAACCCTGGACCATTACCGGGAACTTGTGGATCCGGTGTATGCAAAGGTTCTGAAAAATTCTCTGGTATATTCCTTCAATACCACCCTTTTGTGCCTGGGTATCGGCTATCCCTTTGCCTGGTTTCTGTCCCGGGCTCCCGGACACAGGCGGCCGCTGCTGCTCATGATGGTGATCATCCCCTTCTGGACATCCTCATTGATCAGGACCTATGCCCTGGTGATCCTGATGAAAGCCAACGGCCTCATCAACACCGTTCTTCTGGCTGCCGGCCTTGTGACAGAACCGGTTTCCATGCTGTACACCGATTTTGCCGTGTATGTGGGACTGGTGTATTCTCTTCTGCCATTCATGATCCTGCCTTTGTATGCTGTGCTGGAAAAACTGGACATCCGGTTGATGGAGGCGGCCCGGGACCTGGGAGCCAACAGCATCCGGGTGTTTGTACATGTGGTGCTGCCCCTGTCTTTACCCGGGATCATGGCCGGCTGCATCATGGTATTTTTACCGGCCATGGGGCTGTTTTACATCCCGGATCTGCTGGGGGGCGCCAAAACCATGCTGGTGGGAAATTTCATTAAAAACCAGTTTCTCACCGCCGGCAACTGGCCTTTTGGATCTGCTGCCAGTGTTTTTCTGCTGCTGCTCATGGTGCTGATGCTGGCAATCTATTTTTTCATATCCAGCCGGTTCAACCGGAGCCGGGCATCATGAAACACTGGATAGGCATATCCTGGGTATCATGCGTATTTGCCTTTCTGTATGGACCGCTGCTGGTGCTGATGGTCTTTTCCTTTAACCAGGCCCGGCATACCACTGCCTGGCAGGGATTTTCCCTTACCTGGTATGCCAGTCTTCTGGAAAACCAGTACCTTCTGGATGCGTTTGTCAATTCTTTGACCGTGGCGTTTGTTTCCAGCCTGGCAGCAACCGCCATGGGCACCCTGGGGGCCTTTGCCATTGCCTGGTACCGGTTTGCCGGCAAAAAATTGTTTTTCGGGCTGGTGTATTCCGTGATGATGAGCCCGGACATTGTCATGGGCATCAGCCTGCTCATGCTATTTGTGACCGCCGGCATCCATCCCGGTTTTTTTACCCTGCTGGTGGCCCATATCACCTTTTGTCTGCCCTTTGTCATTGTACTGGTGCATGCCCGGATCGCAGGATTCGACCCGGCTGTTGTGGATGCGGCAAGGGATCTGGGGGCCGGGGAGCATGAGGTGTTTTTAAAAATCATTTTTCCCATGATTCTGCCGGCGGTGCTGGCAGGATGGCTCCTGAGCTTTACCCTGTCCCTGGATGATGTGATCATCAGTTTTTTTGTCACAGGACCGGGATTTGAAATCCTTCCCTTAAAGATCTATTCCATGGTAAAACTGGGGGTAACCCCGGAAGTCAATGCCCTGTGCACCATTTTGTTTGTATTAACCCTGGCAGCTGTCCTGGTTGCCCATTTTTTGATAAAGGAGAAAAAAAAATGAAAAAATGGACCGTCATTTTATGCCTGCTTCTGGTGCCTGCCCTGGCCTCTGCCGGAGACCGCACCCTTTTTGTGTACAACTGGACCGAATATATGCCTGATGAAGTGTTGACCGCTTTTGAGGAAAAAACCGGCATCGATGTTGTGTACGCCACCTATGACAGCAATGAATCCATGTATGCCAAGGTAAAGCTCACCCGGGGAAAAGGATATGATGTGGTGTTTCCCTCCACCTATTTTGTTCACAAGATGCGCAAGGAAGGACTGCTCAGCCCCATTGACCACGCACAGCTTGCCAATTTCAAGCACCTGGACCCGGTACTGCTGGACAAACCCTATGATCCGGGCAACACCTATTCCATTCCCTATGTATGGGGATCCACGGCCCTGGCATTTAACAGCGACCAGGTAGCCCCTGAAAAAATGCGGTCCTGGAAAGATCTGTGGCGGCCTGAATTCAAAAACCGCCTGGTAATGAATGACGATGTGCGGGAGGTGTTGGGGGTCGGCCTGATTATCAACGGGTTTTCCGTAAACGACACCGACCCCGACCACATCAGGATGGCATATGAATCCATCCGGTCGCTCATGCCCAACATCCGGGTGTTTTCAGGCGACTCCCCCAAACAGCCGCTGCTCAACCTGGAAGCCTGGGCCGGCATGGTCTGGAACGGAGAAGCCTATATGGCGGCCCAGGATTTTCCCGCCATCCAGTATGCCTACCCTGAAGAAGGGGCAATTTTCTGGGTGGATTCCATGGTGATCCCCAAAGAAGCCCGGAACAAAAAAGAAGCCCTGGCATTTATCGATTTTATTCTGGCACCTGAAAACGCCCTGCTGGTGTGTGAGTATATCGGATATGCCCCTGCCAACCGCACCGCAGTAAGCATGATGCCCGAAGAACTCAAAAACAATCCCACCATTTTCCCGGACCCTGAAGATGTAAAAAAAGGGGAATTCCAGACCGATGTGGGGGATGCCATCCTGGTGTATGAGCGTTACTGGGAGCGGCTCAAAACCGGATTATAGGTGTTGTGAACCAGCAGGGCCTGAAACTGCGCAGCTGCGGCGGAAACGCAACTGCGCCTGAAACTGATTATCTGCGCCTGGAGCTGATTATCTGCGCCTGAAACTGAGGGTATGGGGAACCAGCAGCATTTCCGGCTCATAGGACATTTTGGCCTGGCGCAGTCCTTTGATTCCCAGATCCTGCTCCCGGTTGATGTAGTCGCATTTGTCCTGTAAAAACAGGGCGGTCTGCTGGTTGATGACCTGGGCC
>JAWOEP010000079.1:0-4485 GCA_046482705.1 Desulfotignum sp. | reverse complement strand
CAACAAGGTCCTTTTGGCCAGGTAGGCATTTTTAAACCGGTTCAGGATTTTGTTCCGGATTTGCTTGAACCGGGGGTGATTTCTGTCTCTGGGATAGGTTTCGGTAACCGCGAATATGTCTGTGATATTGGCAGGCTCTCCGGCCAGAAGGATGATTTTGTTGCCCAGATAAATGGCCTCGTCAATATCATGGGTCACAAAGACCGCTGTGAAATTTTCCGACAACCACAGGTTCACCAGTTCTTCCTGGATATGGGCCTGGGTAAAGGTATCCAAAGAGGCAAATGGCTCATCCAGCAGCAGTACCCTGGGATGTCCCACCAATGCCCTGGCCAGGCAGACCCGCTGGGCCATGCCCAAAGACAGCCGGCTGGGACGGGAATCGGCAAATCCGGCCAGACCCATGATTTCCAGAAACTGGTTGACCCGGTAATCCAGTTTTTTTGTATCCTTTCTTATTTTACAGCCGTATGCCACATTTTCCCAGACAGTGAGCCAGGGCAGCAGGGCCGGCTGCTGGAAGAGCATGGACCGGGATGGGTGGATCCCGGTTATGATATCACCATCTGCCCGGATACACCCTTTGGTAGGCTGTTCAAGACCGGCCAGAAGGTTGAGCAAAGTGGTTTTGCCGCACCCGGATTCCCCCAGAATAATAACAAAATCACCAGGTGCAATGGCAAAGGAAATATCCTTTAATACCACATGCGGGGGTTTTCCGTTATAGGCATAGGTCTTGGTTATTTTTTCAATATCAATCTGCAATGCCTGTTTCCGTCAGGGCGGTTTGTGCCCAGGTTTTGTCCACAAATGTGTTCAGATCAACTTTTCGGGGCAGAATTTTCATGGCATCCGTCATATAGGTCTGCATCATGTCAATGGCGGCAGTATCCGGTACCAGCTTTTCCGGGATAAACCGGACCCTGCTTCGGGTAAGCACAGATTGGACAAAGGCCTGATCCTGTGCAAGAAAGCCGGCAGCAAGGGCGGCCTTTTCCAATATGTTTTTGGTTTCCAGGTGCCGGGCAGCTGTGAAAAAATGTTTCACCAGGGATCCGGCAATCCGGGGAGATGTTTCTAAAAAATGCCGGGAGACCACAAATCCGCAGCAGGGGTGGTCTTTCCAGAGACTGTCTGAAATACAGACCGGATCAGCCTGGCCCCGGGTCACTGCCAGGCTGCCAAATGGTTCCGGGACCATGCACCCGCCGATGGCCATGTCATCAATATCCATATCATCTTCTGACATAAACATTTCCGGCATAAGGTATGGGGGGACAATTTCCCAGACGGCATCAGCAGCGCTCTGGTCATGGGGGCCCAGAACCAGCCCGGCATCGGCAAACAACTTGTGTAAAAGTATGGCCTGGATGGAAAATTGTTCTGGAATCAAAATTGATCTTCCCCTGAAGTCAGACAGAGACTGGATACCAATTTTCCGGTTTTTGACCATGAGACTGCCGGATCTGTGAACAAACATGAGAAACCGGATGTCCATGCCCGAGGCAAACAGTTCCAGTGCAAGGGGAGTGGTGACAAATGCGCCCTGAATGGTCTCATGTCTCAATTTGTCACAGATTTCATCCCAGGTGTTCATGGGGACCGGAACAAGGCGCCAGGGCGGGCGGTCATCCCCCCCGGGGTGATCTGCAGCAGCCATGCCCAGAAGCAGGTGGTCCACAATTTTTAAATGCCCGATACAGATGTCTGGAAAATGGTTTTCCATTAATACCCCTTGTCTGGTGCCCTGGTATACAGTTGGCCCATGTCGGCTGAAGGCTGCAATGTAAGATTTCTTCATACCACAGCCTTTATTTATTGGCAAGCACCGGCTTTACATGTTATATAGCGGAAATCAGGGCAAAGAAAAAGGATATGGACAACAGTTCTGAAAAACTGGTTACCCGGGATTATTTTCTCAAGCCCGGATATATTTATCTGCCGGAGAAACCCACGGTTATCTCAACGGTGCTGGGATCATCTGTCTCGGTGAGCCTCTATGACAAAAAACGCAAAACCGGGGGAATGAACCATTTTTTGTTTCCGGTTGCTGAACGTCGGGAAAAGAGCACGGCCATATACGGCAATATCGCAGTGATCACCCTGGTCCGGATGATGATCCAGAAAGGCTCGGATCCCCATCACCTGGAAGCCCAGATTTTCGGGGGAGCCCATAACACAGATGTGTGTACCCATGATGTGGGAAAACAAAATTACCTTATCGCCAAAGATATGCTGAGACAAAAAAAAATCCGCATCGTATCAGAGGATGTAGGCGGAGAGCTGGGGCGTAAAATTGTTTTCAACACCCTGACCTGTGAAATCCTGACCCTGAAAGTGGAGCGCCTTCGGGAGTCTGACTGGTATCCCTACCAGGGGGACAGGTAAACCGGTTCTTACAGCCGTCCTCCCTGGATGATGGCAACCAGGAGCCATATCCCCATGACAGCTGCAGCCACAAACCCTGCGATGCCGATGACAGACACCCCGAATACCATGGGCGGCACTTCGGAATTGATTACAATGGCAGATCCCAGGATCAGGGCGGCAATGATGATGGAAAAAGAGATGCGGTTACTGGTCTGGTCCTGGTGGACCATCAGCTTGTCCAGTCCCTGGATATCGATGGCGATTTTCAGTTTTCCCTGTTTCACCAGACGCAGAATTTCCATGGTATCAGCCGGCAGCTGCTGAAACAGCCTGAATGATTCCCTGGCAATATTCATGACATTTTCAGCAATTTTTCCCGGTGCCATCTGCATATATTTGGCAGCGGTTACATAGGGAACCGCATGGCCGAGCATGTTGAAATCCGGATCCAGTTTTCTGGCCACATCTTCAATGGAGACAAAGGCTTTCATCATTAAAAACAGATCCGGGGGAATCCGCAGACCGTGGGCCGCACACAGCTCCAGAAGCTGGTTCACCATCTTGCTGGTTCTGATATCTTTTAATGATCTGGTCAGGTGAACAGACACGAACAGGGAAATTTCTTTTTCAAGAAGCCCCATATCCGGCCGGGTTTCATAGTGGCACAAGTCACACAAAAGCCGGGCCGAAAGTTTGGCATTGCTTGTGGCCACCGCATGGATGATGTCCACGAACAATTCCCGGGTGGTCTGGTCCAGAAATCCGGTCATCCCGAAATCCACCGGACAGATGCGGTTGTTGTCCAGAATAAAGATATTGCCCGGATGGGGATCTGCATGGAAGAATCCATGTTCAAATACCTGTTTCAGGATAAAGTCGGCCCCCCGCCGGGTAATCCGCTTTCTGTCCAGACCGGCCCAGTCAATGGCATCGATATCACTGGCCTTTATCCCGTCGATGAATTCCATGGTCAATACCCGTTCAGAAGATTCTGCTGCATACACCCTCGGGATATGGATGGTTCTGTCATGTAAAAACTGGGCTGCCATCCGTTCCATGTTCGCGGCTTCAATGGTATAATCCAGCTCCTTTTCCAGGGTTTTGGCAAACTCTTCCACAATCTTCACCGGTCGGTAAAATGCCATCTCCTGGATATTTCTCTCCATGATACCGGCCAGATGAAGGATGATTTCCAGATCGGCTTCAATGGTTTTGCGGATGCCCGGGCGCTGGATTTTTACGGCAAGCCGGTCATCACCCGTGACAGAAGCCCGGTGCACCTGACCGATGGATGCGGAGGCGAAAGGGGTTTCATCCATGAAAAGGAACACTTCTTCCAGGGGTCTCCCAAATTCTGTGGCAATGGTTTTTTTGACCAGGTCAAATGCAAAAGGGGGTATCTCATCCTGGAGTCTGGAAAGTTCGGCAATGAGGTCCATGGGCACCAGATCCGGCCGGGAAGACAGTACCTGCCCCATTTTGACGAACGTGGGACCAAGCTCCTCCAGGGCCATGCGGATTCGCTGGTTCCTGGATAATCTTTCCACCCGTTCATGGGGCCGGGAAAAAGGAATCAGTTTCAGCCCGGATTCAATATAGCGGTCAATGTTCATGGCATCCAGAATATTATCGAATCCATATTTGAGGATGATGCCGATGATTTGCTGATACCGAATCAGGTGCCGGTATCGTTTGCCCACTTTGCCGATTTTTTTGATGCTGAGCATGAAATGGTTGTCAGGATTTGGTTTCTATCTGTTTGACCAGATCATCTATCCTTTTGTTCAATGCCTGGATATCCGAACTGGTTGGCAGGTCCAGCCTTTTGAGAATATCTTCCACCGTTTTTTCCATGCGCTTGTCCAGGTTGGATCTGGCTTCTTCATATCTTTGCTGGCATTCTTCCAAAAACGCTCTGGCTTCAGCCTGGTTCATCTGGGTGGATTTGGCAAATTCTTCTGCCAGCTCTTTGATTTCACTTTTGGACCGCAGTGCCATGCCGACACCGGTGAGCAGACTTTTTTTGACATATTCAAACATGGTATCTCCTGTTTTTTTTTATATGAAAGCCATCAGCTAAAAGCCATCAGCTAAAAGCTAACAGCTAACAGCTAA
>JAWOEP010000307.1:0-2822 GCA_046482705.1 Desulfotignum sp. | reverse complement strand
ATGGCCAAACATTTGCTGCCCGCATGAAAGACCTGGCAGCAGAAAACAATACAGACTATATAGCTTGCATCCAGGGCCTTTCCCCTGAAAACAAAGCCATGGGATCACAATGGCTGCTTGGCATTGAAACCAGCATATCAGATCAGCTGCAGATCTGATATTGTTTTTATATGAAAGCCATCAGTAATCAGCTAAAGGCTAACAGCTAAAAACTAACAGCTAAAAGCTAAAAGCTAAAAGCTTTTTTTGTGCCCGCCAGGGCATGAATAGTATTAAGGAAATACATACACATGACGCGATTGTTTGGAACAGACGGTATCCGGGGCCGGGCCAACACCCCTCCCATGACCTGTGAAACCGCACTCAAAACGGGCAGGGCAGCCGCACTTCTGGCCCTGGAACTGGGACAGAACCAGGTGGTCATCGGCAAGGATACCCGGATTTCCGGAGATATGCTGGAAGCGGCCCTGGCAGCCGGTGCTTCCTCTGCCGGTGTGGATGTGGGCCTGGCCGGGGTGATTCCCACACCGGGGGTGGCGTTCCTGACCGCCTGTCTCAAAGGGGTGGGGGCAGGCATTGTTATTTCCGCCTCCCACAATCCCTTTTATGACAACGGCATCAAAATATTTCAAAAAGGCGGCACCAAGCTCACCGATGAACAGGAAGATGCAGTGGAAGCCCATATCCGGGACACACACATTGTTCCACGGGACAATGTAGGTAAAATAGTAATTATTCCGGATAGTTCTGATATGTATGCACAGTTTTTGCTGGACAGGTTTCCTTTCAGGAAACTGTCTGCACCCATAAAACTGGTGGTGGATGCATCCAATGGTGCTGCCTGTGACATCTGCCACAAGGTGTTTCATAACCAGCTGTTTGACGTTGTGTTCATTCATGACCGGCCGGACGGGTTCAACATAAATAAAGATTGCGGCTCCCAGCATACCCGTGATCTCAAAGAACAGGTTCTGGCAAGAAAAGCAGATCTTGGTATTGCCTTTGACGGGGATGCAGACCGAATGATTGCCGTGGATGAAAAAGGCGCTGAGATCACAGGAGATCGTATCCTGGCCATCTGTGCGGTCCATGCCAAGGCAAAAAAACGGCTGAAAAACAATGTTGTTGTAAGCACAATCATGAGCAACATCGGTTTAACAAAGGCTTTGGATGCACTGGGCATCGATCATGTTATTACCGGTGTGGGGGACCGCAAAGTACTGGAAGAAATGCAGCGGTGCGGGGCGGTCATGGGGGGAGAAGATTCCGGTCATATGCTTTTTCTGGAAGACCATACCACCGGAGACGGCATGTTGTCGGCATTGCGCCTGATGGCGGTGATGGCAGAGACCGGCAGATCCCTTTCCGACCTGGCAGGGGTGATGCAGGTGTATCCCCAGGTGCTGAAAAACGTCACCGTGAATGCATCCCGTCCGGATTTCACACAGATTGGCCCCATTGCCGATGCCATTGCACAGGTGGAGGCGCAGCTGGCTGAAAAAGGGCGGGTGCTTGTGCGGTATTCCGGTACCCAGCCCCTTTTGCGGGTGATGGTGGAAGGACCGGATAAATCGGTGACAGCAGCATGCTGTGAAAAAATCTGCCGGGCCATCCGGGAAAATATCTAAAGACTTTCCAGACAATCCGGTCTGAAAAGTAGAAAAAATCGCTGCACCATACAGAAATTGGTACCCCAAAACACAGCACAAACACACAGGGCCCGGCATTTTATCGATGCCAGGCCCTGTGTTGCCTGTATTTTGTATGTATATGGGTGAAAAACAGATGTGGGCGTTATTCTCTGGCAAC
The DNA here is from genome assembly GCA_046482705.1 of Desulfotignum sp. GTDB lineage: Bacteria > Desulfobacterota > Desulfobacteria > Desulfobacterales > Desulfobacteraceae > Desulfotignum. Next base: position 1,013 of record JAWOEP010000307.1, on the reverse strand, counting down.
CCCCAGCAGGTGCAGCAGGTGAATGAACAGCCCCATGAAATCCAGGTACAGGCTCAAGGCCCCCATGATGGCGCCTTTGCGGACCATGCCGGCGGTGGCATTGTCCGGCATGGTGACAGCCATGTTTTTGAGTTTCTGGGTGTCATAGGCGGTCAGGCCGGTGAAGATGATCACTGCGATGCAGGAGATAATGGTCTGCATCATGGTGGAACCGATAAAAATATTGATCACCATGGCAATGATGATGCCTATCAGTCCCATCATCAGAAACTGGGACATGCCGGTGAGATCTTTTTTGGTAACCATGCCGTACACACTGGCAGTTCCGAATGTGGCTGCACATATGAAAAAAGTGGACACAATGGATGTGGCGGTATAGATCAAAAAGATGGGGGTGAGTATCACACCATACGCCACGGTCAGGGCAACAAAAAGGCCTGTGGCTGTAGATGCCTGCATCTTTTGTATTCTGGCCGAAAGGTACCCGCACAAGACAATCAGGCCGATAAACAGCACAATGGGCATTACCGGGTTACCGTGAAAAGCCTGGAGCAGTGCCGGGCTGCGGGAAACAAAATAGGATGTGAATCCGGTTGCCACCAGACCGATGGCCATCCAGTTATAGACGTTTCTGATAAAGGCATTTACTTTTACCATGGCGCCTGTTTGTGCAAAGGTTGTGTTCATTTTTTCCTCCAAAAAAGTTAAAAATACCATTTTCTTTGTCCGGAACAATATAACATCAAACCCCGGAATTTCAAGATTATTATTTTGTTATGTGTCGATTTTGCAGGCTATACAGAGGATGGGTGATTAATCATTGGCGAAAAAAAAGTTTACATAATATATATTATCAGACACAATGTCCGGAAAGCAGATCCCGGCCTGATTTTTGCCGGTGTTGACTTTTTGCCTGGATTCATTCTATAAATGTGGCCTTTGATTTTGCAGGGATGGATTACCAAAAGGAATGGCAGAACACAAAACCAACCATATATATTCGGTTACACTCC
>JAWOEP010000275.1:0-3508 GCA_046482705.1 Desulfotignum sp. | reverse complement strand
CACATAGACCGTGGTGATGCCGTCCAGCTGCCGGAAATACTGGGCAGCCACTGCAGCAGCGGTGCGCCTTCCGCCGGCCATCACCGGCACCCCGTAATACTCAAACAGTTTTTTCTGGAGATCTTCGGCATATTTGTCCCCTTTTTCATACAGGTCCTTGGAAATATACCGCAGATACCTGGCCATATCTTCCGATGCCTCGGCAATGGGCCAGTCAACCCGGACATGAAAATGGGTCAGGGCATACTGGATTCTGGTCTGCCTGCTGCGCTGGATGAGCAGGGCATAATCCACCGGCAGAAGAGACCGGAGCAGGGCAAAAAACTGGTCGGTTTCAAAATACTTGATGTTCCGGTTGAAGTTTTCCACATTGGGAAAATATTTATGCCGCAAAAGGTTGGTTTTGGTGGTTTTGTTGGCATCAAAATACCGGATGTATTTTTTGTGTTTGTCGTTGAGGGCATCTTCGCAAAAAATGATCAAAAAAGAATTCTGGGCATCAAATTCAATGGATGGTATTCTGGCCCGGGGTTTGAGTTCCCGCAGCTCCACAAAAGGATACGGGGTGCGCATGCGCAGAAAATTGTTGTATGATCCCACCAGGGAATAGCCGACAACAAACTGGTCCAGTTCATCCCGCAGCACTTCGTAATAGGATCTTCTGAGCCGGTCTTCCCTGCTCAGGCACTCTCTTTTTATACAAAAATTTTCCATCTATCTATCCATTCCTTTACAAAATGGATTCAGAACCGCTTTTCAGCGGCCCGGCACTGCAGTGCCGGGCCTGAACCCAAATCTTATATGAAAGCCGTCAGTTCTCAGTAATAATTACTAATTTCCCCCCTGCTGATAACTACCGGCTAACAGCTAACAGCTAAAAGCTAAAAGCTAAACGCTAAACGCTAAACGCTAAACGCTTTCATACTTTGTCGCGCCCGTCAGGGCAAGGTCTTACCTTACCCAGATTTATCCCGCTTTTTCAAGGGCTGCAACACCCGGCAGTTTTTTCCCCTCCATCAAATGTAAAAAAGCACCGCCGCCGGTGGACAGATGGGTGATATCATCGACAATGCCGCATTCTCTGGCGGCAAGGCCTGTATCACCACCCCCCACAATAGTGACAGCATCTGCATCAGCCATTGCCCGGCCCACTGCACAGGTGCCCTCCATGAAGGCAGGCATTTCAAAAACCCCCATGGGGCCGTTCCACACAATGGTTTTGGCTTTGGCTATGGCAGCACAAAACCGGTCAATGGTTTTGGGACCGATATCCATGGCCATCCATTCGTCAGGTATGGCATCAAGGGAAACCGTCTTTTTTGGTGCATTTTTATCAAAGGCCCCGGCCACGACCAGGTCCCGGGGCAGCATCAGATCAATGCCCTTTTCTTTGGCTTTTTCCATAATCCTGGCAGCGGTTTCCTGCAGGTCTTTTTCCACAAGGGATCCTTTGGTATCCACGCCCTGGCTGCGCAAAAATGTATTGGCCATGGCACCGCCGATGAGCATCTGGTCCACAAACCGGAGCATGTTTTCCAGGGCCGCAAGCTTGCCGGACACCTTGGCGCCGCCGATGACCGCCATCAAAGGCCTTTGGGGATTTTCCACACGATCGTAATATGTGCGCACCTCTTTTTCCAGCAAAAACCCGGCAGCCGATACCGGGGCATGGGCAACAATCCCGGTGACCGAGGCCTGGTCCCGGTGGGATACGGCAAAGGCATTGTTCACATAAACATCGCACAATGATGCCAGTTTTTTTGCAAATTCGGGATCATTGGATTTTTCCTCCGGGTGAAACCGCAGGTTTTCCAGCATCAGGATATCCCCGTTTTTCATTTGTTTGATCTGCTGTTCCACTTCAGGCCCGACACAGTCTTTTACAAACAACACTTTTTGGCCCAGGATCTCGGAAAGACAGGCTGCCGCCGGAGCAAGGCTTAAGCGTTCATCATACCTGCCCTTGGGCCTGCCCAGATGGGAGGCCAGAATGATTTTCGCATGCCTGGCCGTCAGATAATGGATCAGATCCAGGGTCTGCCGTATCCTGTTGTCATCGGTGATATTGCCCTGGTCATCCATGGGCAGATTATAATCCACACGGACAAAAATTTTTTTGCTTTCCACTGCTATGTCTTTGACTGATTTCATGTGTTCCTCCTTTTTTCTCTGGCCTGGACCCTTCTGTGGACCTGTTTTTTCCGGGACCAGCGTTCAAAAAAATTCATCAGCCCGGCCTGCTCGCTGCGGTCAATGATTTCCTCTTCCACTTTGGCCCCGTCTTTTGTGGCCATGGCATGGCGCAGGCACCGGGTTTTTACCGGACAATGAAAAAAACACGCCTCCGGGGTCTGGCGCAGCCCATTTTCCTGCATGGGAAACACCTTTTCAAGATCACCGAAACAAAGGGGCAGTTCTTCTTCAGAATTCATTGTGTTTTGTAAATTCCTTATGGTATTGGTCTATCAAACCCTGGGCCGCAAAGCTGAAAACACCCTGGCTGCCGATAATCAGATGTTCATGCACGGTTATGCCCACAAATCCCAGGGCAAACAGCAGTTTGCGGGTAATGTCCTCATCATGTGTGGAAGGACGCACATCACCCGACGGGTGGTTATGGGCAAAAATCACCGCTGCTGACTGGTGCTGGAGCGCCCGGATGACAACTTCTCTTGGATACACCGAACTGCTGGTCAGGCTGCCGGAAAACAGAATCTCCGATGCCAGCACCCGGTTTTTGGCATCCAGGAAAACAGCGGCAAAATGCTCTTTGCCTTTAAAGCCGATGGTGGTGTGTAAATAATCTTTTAAATCATCCAGGTTGTTCACCACATCCCGGTCCTGAATCTTGGATTCCAGATACCGGTCTGCCACGGATTTGACCAGGCGGATACCCAGGCAGTTGGCTGTGCCCACCCCGGACACCCGGCACAGATCTTTTACATCTGCTTCCAGAACCGCCTGAAAGCTTTTAAATGTTTTCATCAGGTCCTTGGCTGTCTGTTTGCAGTCTTTTCTGGGTGTGTTCAAAGACAGCAGCAGCTCAATCACCTCATAATCATGGAACCCGCCAAGCCCGCCGGTTAAAAACCTTTCCCGCAGGCGCTTGCGGTGTCCCGCCCCTTTGTGTTCTTTTTCATGCCGGGTCTGTTTTGTCATCCGGCTGGATTGCAGGGTCAAGGTCATCCTCCTCCCCTTCTTCCTCAAAAAGCCGGGCAATACCGATGAGTTTTTCTTTTTCCGCAAGGTTGATAAGCCGCACCCCCTGGGTGTTGCGGGAAATGATGTTGATACCGCTGATATCGGTGCGGATCAGTTTGCCCTTGTCTGTTACCATCATGAGTTCGTCATTGTCATCCACCAGGGCCAGGGCCACCATTTTTCCGTTGCGCTCGGAGGTTTTGATGGAAAAAACACCCTTGCCCCCCCGGGTCTGGGCACGGTATTCATCCACAGCCGTGCGTTTTCCATACCCGTTTTCCGTGACAGTCAAAAGGGTGTGCTGTTC
>JAWOEP010000258.1:0-10042 GCA_046482705.1 Desulfotignum sp. | reverse complement strand
GTACCTTTGTGTCCTGCCACGGTGTTGAAGAAGGGTGGCCCATGGATTGATCTGCACCAGGATCAACTTGAAATCCTATCTGGTGGAGTTATGAAAAATACCTATTTGCACTCCGTAATAACACCCATACCCTGACGGGCGCAACAAAGAATGAAAGCTTTTGGCTTTTAGCTGTTAGCTGTTAGCTGAGTACTGATGGCACAAGGCGTTCATCTAAATAGATGAATTTTTGGGCGCTTTGCCTATTGCATTTTAAATTTTGATATATTATATTTTTTGAGATATAATATAAATATTGACAAGGTATGACCAAAAACCTTTTTTGGAATTATAAAAATGCCTGAACCGGAAGCAAAGCCTGCAAAAGTGCTTATCATAGATGATGAAACAGCAATTTTGAAAATGCTGGCTTTGGCATTGTCCAGAAAAGGATTTGATGTTGATACGGCGGACAGCGGTGAGAAGGGCGTAAAAATGCTGCAGTCCAATGATTACGGTCTGGTGATAACCGATATGGTGATGGGCAAAATGTCCGGAGAAGATGTGCTCCAGGAAGTCAGGCAGATCAAAGGGGACACCGTGCCGGTCATTGCCATGTCAGGCACCCCCTGGCTGATGGATAAACACCTGTTTGATGCGGTTCTTCCCAAGCCCTATTCTATAAAAGTACTTTTTGACATGGTACAAAAATACCTTTCCCCCATTTCTGAAAAAAACGCCCTTTCCTGATATATCATCTGATTCTGCATTGTTGTGATCTGCCATGGACAAAAACGTATCTGTGGTACACAAAATGATACAGAAACTTATTTTTTTGGGATGTATACAATAATACCATTGCCTGGGGCGGAAAACGATTTATGGGATTTCACCCCGCCGGTTACCGCATGGTCAGCCAGATGCCCAAAAGCATGACAAGCATGCCGGATATCCGGGACAGGCTGATCTGCCTGATCTCCGCCCCGAACAGACCGAATTGGTCAATCACAGCAGCTGTCATGAACTGGGCAGCCACCATAATGGTGAATGCCGGTACCAGGCCCAGGCGGGGAACACTGTAGCCGATGGCAGCAATGAGCACCAGGCCTATGGGGCCTGCAAGAAGGGTGTACCAGGGAACCAGGGGTAAGCCTGATAAATTTCCCCCCCGTAAAAGGATCATGATAATGCCGATCATAAATCCCCCACCGCCATAAGTAACAAAGACGCTTTCAAGGGTTCCCACATTTTTGTCAATGCTTCCCATGAGCTGTCCCTGCAAAGCCACGGCAACGCCGCCGATGGCTGCTATAATTACCAGATATATGAAATTCACCTTCCTTCTCCTTTTTATGAAAGCCGTCAGCCGTCAGTACTCAGCTAACAGCTAACAGCTAAAAGCTAAAAGCTTTCATATTTCTTGCGCCCGCCAAGGCATGGTTGTTATTGAAAAAATCGGCCGGTCTTCTGTCATTGTAGCGCCCGTGCCTGATTTTATGGATTTTTGATTCCCCAGTTATTACTAAAAAAGATGCCCAAAATCAAGCGGTTCAGGTTTCTCTTTTAATCCGGGTTGTCTTAGGCTATTTTACATCCCATCATATTCAGCCAATACAAGGAGACGACAATGAGAGTGTTATTCATTCTGGTGGCGGCAGCCCTGATTTTTCTGGTGGGATTGTATTTTTTTTCCCGTAGATTGTTGTATTTTCCTGTGCCTGTTACACCGGAAAGGCTGGCATATATCAAAACCAGGATGCCGGGGGTGGAAGAACTCCGGATCCCGACGGAAAACAAAGTGGTGCTCCATGGCTGGTTTTTAAAAAAAGACCTGATCGGTCTGCCCACCATATTTTATTTCGGGGGCAATGCAGAAGAAGTGTCGTTGAATCTGGAGGAGTATGCTGAAAAATTGTCTGCCAATGTGGTTTTGATGAATTACAGGGGATACGGATTGAGCACGGGATCACCAGCTGAAAACCATCTCAAATCAGATGCCCTGGCCATCTATGACCATATGGTTGAAAAACTTGGACTTGATCCGGCAAAATGCGTGGCCTGGGGCCGGAGCATAGGCTCTTCCATGGCCGCCTCCCTGGCCCTGGAACGGGACCTGGGCAGGCTGATTCTCACCTGTCCCTTTGACAGCATACAGAATGTGGCTGCTGCCTATTACCCTGCCTGGCTGGTGAATCTGGTATTGCAGGACCGGCACCGCACCATTGATTTTTCCGCTGATATCCGGTCGTCCACTCTGGTGCTGGCATCCAGGGAAGACGGGGTCATTCCCATCCACAATACCCAAAACCTGTTTGACAGCCTGACCTGTCCTAAAAAAATGGTCCATATCCCCGGGGCAGGCCACAATACCATATCCCTGTTTGATGCCTATTATGAGACTATAAACCGTTTTTTAAACAAAGATCCCGGGCCTGTAAAGTTATTGGAACAGCCCGCATCCGGAAAAAGTTTTTGACATCCGGGCGGATTATTATATAATTCAGATATCAGTGTTGAATCTCATTCTGGTCTGTTTTATTGTCTGCCATTCATCTTGTGCTCCCACGGCCTGCTTTTTTTTTAATTCTTTTTCAAGGAGGGTATCATGAGTGAAAGTGTCTACAAAATTATCGATCTTGTTGGGTCCAGCACCACATCCTGGGAAGATGCAGCCAACCAAGCCATTGCCAAAGCGTCCGGTTCCCTGCGCGATCTGAGAATCGCAGAGGTCCAGAAGCTGGATGTGAAAATTGAAGAGGGCAAGCCCGCCCGGTTTCGCACCAATCTCAGGTTGTCCTTTAAATACCAGGATTAACCAGGCCTAAAAATCAAAAGCCAGATCCGGAGCCGGCCCCTTCCCCTAAAAGCTGGTTGGGGTTGGTTTCCAGATCTCCCGATGATACCTAATCCTTCTGGTTTTGATCAGGGGTGTGGGCAGAACCTCCACAGGCAGTCACAATACCCCCCGCCCCCTCTTTGTTCATTATCATAACCCATTGGGATAACCAGCCGGCATGCAGGGAGTGTCTGTAAAATGCAGCGAAAAAAAGATTGCAAGTCTCTTTAAAGAAGCGCTATACAATCTTGATGATACATTTTTTAACCATGGGCCTGGTGCTGGGGCTGTCAGCCGGGCTTGCGCCGGGGCCGCTGCTGACCCTGGTGGTGTCTGAGACCTTAAGGCAGAATGTGGGGGCCGGCATCCGGGTGGCCCTGGCGCCTTTGATCAGTGACCTGCCCATTATCCTGGTGTCGGTGGGTATTTTGTCCACCATGTCGGATTTTAAGGCGGTGCTGGGCGCAATTTCCCTTGTGGGGGGTGGTGTGGTGTTCCGCATGGGGTACAAGGGCCTGCAGACCAGGGCACTGGTTGTCAATGCGGATGTTGCAACAAACAACGCCCTGGCAAAGGGCGTTCTGGTGAATGTATTGAGCCCCCACCCGTATCTGTTCTGGATATCGGTGGGGGCTCCGGTGGTTCATCGGGCCATGGCTGTGAATGCGGCCACAGCTGCGGGATTTGTTGCCGGTTTTTACCTGCTGCTGGTAGGATCCAAAGTGGGTCTGGCCCTTTTGGTGGGCCGGTCCAGGGCAGTTATCAAAGGCCGGGCCTATGTGTATACCATGCGCGGTCTGGGTTTGGCCCTGTGCATTCTGGCCCTGATCCTAGTAAAAGACGGACTGACACTTTTACATATCTTATAAAAACAGCATTTGTGAAAACCTTGTGCCTTACAGGTCAAAATCCCGGGAAGTGACCGTATGCTCCATGCGCTGGATCCGCTGGTCAATATTTTCAAATTTGCGTTTGATGCGCTGAAGAGCGGATTCTCTGGAGGTGGTATAAGACTGATAAAACTCCTGGTCTTTTTCGTTTTGGAACGGGACCACAGGTTCGGGTTTTAAAATAAGTCCGGCTGCAATATACAGCACCCCCACCGGCCAGAAACCGGTGAACAAAAAAATCAGAAAGGTAATCATCCGCACCCAGAAAACGCTCAAATTAAAATGTTCAGCCACCCCCCGGCACACGCCCATGAGTATGCCCCTTCTGGACCGGTATATGCGGTGGTCCCCGGCAATATCATTGAGCTGGTCTTTGAATCTGGTATAATGGTTTCTGCACCGGGCATACCCGGATTTTTGTCTGCGCTTGTAATGGTATCTCATGTTTTACCGGTCCTTTTTTCTACGTTCTATCAAGATGGTTTCCAAAGCTTCCACCCGCTCTTCCATTTTTGACAAGCCATGGTAAATTTCCTGGATCATCCGGGTTTCTTCGTCCTGGGTCTTGCGGTCCTTTTTGCTGATGCCGCCGGTTTTGGCGGCCCGGATGATACCGATGACAATGAGTCCGACAGTAGCCAGAAACAAAATAAATCCGCCCATGGCGATTCCGATGATTGTCGCACCATGCATTATAAACGTCCTTCCCCTGATGTAATTAATCTACAGTGTATTAGTATCATTTTTCTGCGCTGTTTGGGAGGATTTTAAATCATGCAGCTGGCGTTCAATATCATCATCTGCACTGAGTGCTTCAAATGCTTCTTCCAGACTGGTTTTTTTGCCGTAATTTACAAGATCTGCTTCCGCTTCCATCCGTTCGATGTGGGATTCCATTTCCTCGAATTTCTGCATGACTTCAGCGGAATCCACCCGCCGGATTTCCTGGTGGGCCTTTTTTTGCGCTGGGCCCGGATGTGCCGTTGGACCAGCATGCGCTGTTTTTCCCTGGCGGATTTGAGCTTGTTTTCCAGTTCCTGGATATCATCTTTGTATTGTTCCACAATGGCGCCCAGCTCATCCAGCTCCTGTTCCACGGCCTCGCACCTTTGGGCAAACCGTCTTTTTTCCAGCAAAGCCTGGCGGGCCAGATCATCTCTGCCCCTGGACACGGCCAGGCCGGCTTTGTGATCCCAGAAGGCTTCTTTTTCCCGGGTGTCCTCCAGGAGGCGGGCCACTTTTTTCCGACTGGCAATGGTGCCGGCGCAGGAAGATTTAAGCTCAACCAGGGTATCTTCCATCTCCCGGATCATCAGTTTGATAAGTTTTTCCGGGTCTTCAGCCCGGTCCAGCATAGCGTTCATATTGGCAGATACAATGTCTCTGAATCTTGTAAAAATGCCCATGGTTCTTCTCCTTGTTGGTGGGGACCAGGTCCCTGTATTTTCAAATGTCAGACGGCATAATAAACAGCAGGAAGCGTGCCATTGTTGGGAGAAAATAAGATCATGAATGGTTTTGGCAGGTTACACCGGTTGCCGATACCAACCGGGATTGACACAAAAACAATCTCATGGCAAATTATACCATTAAGTGGTAAAATTGACTTTTTTTATGTATTATCAACCTTATTTTTAAGAGGTGCGCAAAAAACATGGTTTATTCAGATGCTGATACATCCATGGACCACCATGTATCCATGGATGGGGCGGTAGGCCAGTCCGAGGCATTTATTACCTTTCAGGAGCAGATTTCCCGGGTGGCTCCCATTGACCGTCCCGTGATGATTTTGGGGGAGCGGGGAACCGGCAAAGAGCTGGCAGCCACCCGGATCCATTTTTTATCCAGGCGATGGCAAAAACCGCTGGTTACCCTTAATTGTTCCGCCTTAACCCCCACCCTTATCGGATCTGAACTGTTCGGGTATGAAAAAGGGGCTTTTACCGGGGCCGGCACCCGCCACACCGGCCGGTTTGAACAGGCGTCGGACGGCACCTTGTTTCTGGATGAAATCGGTACCATTCCCATGGAGGTCCAGGAAAAAATTTTACGGGTAGTGGAGTACGGTGTGTTTGAAAGGGTGGGATCTTCCCGGCCGATCCGGGTGGATGTGCGCATTGTTGCAGCCACCAACGTAGACCTGGCAGCCATGGTTAAGGCAGGAACCTTTAAGCGCGATCTTCTGGACCGCCTCTCATTTGAGGTAATTTATGTGCCGCCTTTGCGGTATCGAAAAGAAGATATCCTGCTGCTGGCCAACCACTTTGCCTCCCGCATGGCCTTTGAACTGGGGTGGGAAAAAATGCCGGAACTGACCCACCGTGCCCGGGAAAAACTGTCAGCCTATCCCTGGCCCGGCAATATCCGGGAGTTGAAAAACGTCATTGAACGGGCCGTATACAAAAGCAGTACCTTCCATATAAAGGATATCGTCTTTGATCCGTTTGAAAATCCATATGCTGGTAAACCCCAAACCCTGGAGGAACGGCATCCCCCACGGCCAGTGCCCCGGGATCCGGCATCTTCAGGGCCTGTATCAGACCGGGTGGCATCTGCGATAACAGTGGAAAATATATCATCAGAAAAGACCGGTCAGAAACCATGGACACAGGATCTGCTGACAATGCCCTTAAAAGAGGCGGTCCAGGCCCTGGAAAGACATCGGGTAAAACAGGCCCTGGTACAAAAAAGGTTTCATCACAAAAAAGCGGCAGCCCTGCTGGGGCTGTCCTATGACCAGTTCCGGGGAATCAAAAAACGCCTGGGAATCTGATCAGAAAACCACACCATCCTGTTTGCCCACCACCAGGGGGTAATGGAGTTTATGCCCCGGGTGCATGGCGTTGAAATCTGTTTCAGGGTTGTATTTTTTCAAAAGCCAGAACGGAATTTCCAGCTGTTTGAGGCATAAGGACCAGATGGTATCCCCGGATTTGATTTCATAGGTTTCCACATCCGAGATCACAAAAGAGGCAAAAAAATCTTCTTCAATTTCCCGGTGAAACTCAAACCGCTGCTCTTCAAAACTGTCCGAAGCCGAGGCCGCCAGCGGAATTTTTATGGTCTGGTTGATGGTGATGGGTCTGCCAAAGGCCAGGCGGTTCAAGGTCCGGATCCGGCTGGTGGGAATTTTGAGCCAGTCAGCATAGTGGCCCAAAGTTTCCTCTGCCTCCACCTGGATGATACCCAAACGGGCATTGCCGGCACCTGTCACAATTTTTTGTATTTTCAGGTTGCTGGTGTCAACCAGAGGATTGATTCTGTCGGGCGAAGGTGCGGGCAGGGCTGCCACTTCCCCGGAATCGTTTTTTGGTATTTCAGGTGTTTGGGCTGCGACAGTCACCGGCTGCTGCGGGGCTTTTGCCGGTTCGGGTAAAGAAACAGGGGATTTTACCCGGGCGGGTTTGGCAATTTTTTTGGCAATGGTTTTGGGGCTGGTCTGCCGGTTGTCAGGGACCAGAGGATTTTTCGTATCAGCCTGGTCTGCCAGGATGGTGCCGGGCATGGTATTTGATTTTTCTTTCACTGGAATGCGCAGATTCTGTCCGATGAAGATCACCGCCTGCCGGTTAAGGTTGTTTGCCAGGATCAGTTCATTGAGAGAAACATTGTGTATCCGGGCAATGGCACCGGCAGTATCTCCTTTGGACACTACATGGAACCGGCTGGGCTTTTGTTTTTCCTGGTAAAGGCTTGCGGCCGTCTGCCTGGCATCATGGAGCGGAATATGGGCGGGCAGGCGGATCTCAAAATCTCTGGGGATATATTTTAGGTCCTTGAACACCGGGGTGCGCAGTGACGGATTCAGGGTGTGAAATTCCTGGATATCCATGTCCAGTGCCCGGGTGAATGACCTGGCACTGAGAAACCCTTTGGTCGTATACCGGGTATAATTAACGGGTTTGGCAAAAGGCAGCTCTCCAAAATATTGCTGATAGTTTTTGGCCACATGCCGGGCAGCCAGAAATTCCGGGTAAAAGTTTCTGGAGGCAAACTTGAAGGAGCGGCTCTGGTACCGTAAAAATATGTTTTCATATGTGCCCATGGCTTTTTTGGCCCGTTTCATGCCGGCCAGGCCGTGGTTGTAGGCGGTGATAGCCAGTGCCCAGTCCTTGAGCTGGGCATGGTTTCTTTTGAGCAGGCGGGCGGCAGCATCGGCGGAAATATAGGGATCCCTGCGCTGGTCCACCACATATCCGATTTCCATGAACTGCTTTCCGGTTCCCCGGGTAAACTGCCAGATGCCTGCTGCACCGAATTTGGAATAGGCATTGAAATCAAAGGAAGATTCCACACAGGGCAGGTACACTAGATCCACAGGCAGGCCATGGGACAAAAAGATGCGCTTGAATTCATCAATCACCGCCCCGGACCGAATCAAACCCGCCCTGAACTGGTCTTTGATGCCGGTCTGGCACCGGATGCGGAAAGCAGCCTGTTTGAAATCTGCCGGCGCTGCATCAGGACCAATCAGGCCGGCCACATGTTTTTCCAGAGGGCTGGCAGGAGATTTGCCCCCGGCCAGGGCCAGTAAAACGGTTTTGTATTTTTCAAAGGCAGCCTTTCGGACCTGCTTGTTTTTCCGGGCGGCCGTTGCCGTGCGGTCCGGGTCCAGATGGATGACCCCGTAAATTCGGTCCAGGTGGCGGGAATCGTGAATTACTCCCTGGGACCGGCCGTATTGGGTAAAAATCTTTATCCAGAAGGCCACATTGGGGGTAATGGCATCACAGGCAGGAAAGTCTTCGGGTGCAATCCCGGCAGGTTGCGATGTGGTACTGAGGGCAGGCAGTGCTGCAGCGAGCCACAATATGAGGAAAAGGACAATTATTCCGGGTGTCTGTTTTGTTACCTGGTGGGGCATGCATCCTCCTGTAATTTCATCGCCTGCCATCTGCCTCTCAGACATTCTGTGTCTGCAAGAAACATTTGGCAGGCATTTTTATCTTCTTATATCGGATAGCATACAACAAAACTTTTGGTCTACCCCCGGCTGATGATATTTCTGTGGGCCATGAGGCGGATGGCGTTGATACGGATGAATCCTTCGGCATCTTCCTGATTGTATCCGCCGGCAATGTCCATGGAGGACAGATCCTGGTCGTAGAGAGAGGATGCACTGGTTCTGGCTACAGGATAGGCAACCCCCTTGTACAGCTTGAGGATGACCTCTCCGTCGATAACCTCCTGGCTCTTGTCCATGGCTGCCATGAGAAATTCCATTTCCGGACTGAACCAGAACCCGTTATATATCAGTTCGGCAAACTTGGCCCCCAGCATATCCCGCAGCCGCATCACCTCCCGGTCCATGGCAATCCCTTCAATGTCCTTGTGTGCCTCGTGGAGGATGGTGCCCCCCGGGGTTTCATATACCCCCCGGGATTTGATGCCCACAAACCGGTTTTCCACCATGTCCAGGCGGCCGATGCCGTTTTCCCTTCCCAGCTGGTTCAGATATTCAAACAATTCCAGGGCATCGGTTTTACGGGTGTTGTCTTCCAGGTTGACCACTTCCACCGGTATGCCGTCCTTGAACCGGATTTTGATGCGGGTGGGAACATCCGGGGCTTTTTCAGGGGACACGGTTTGGGAGTAGATGCTTTCTTCGCATTCATGGGCCGGATCTTCCAGGATGCCGGCTTCATGGGAGATGTGCAGGAGGTTGTCATCTTCGCTGTAAGGCTTGGATGCGGTCTGTTTGGTGGGGATGCCGTGTTTGTCTGCATAGGCCAGAAGATCGCTTCTGCCTTTGAATGCTGACAGGAATGCCGTGTTTTTCCAGGGGGCGATGATTTTGATTTTGGGATTGAGGGCATAATAGGACAGCTCAAACCGCACCTGGTCGTTCCCCTTGCCGGTGGCACCGTGGGAAACATAGGCTGCATCCACGTTACGGGCGATCTCGATCTGTTTTTTTGCAATCAACGGCCGGGCAATGGCGGTTCCCAGCAGGTACCGGCCTTCATACAGGGTATTGGCCTTGAAAACCGGGAAAATATAATCGGTGACAAATTCCTTGCGCATATCTTCAATGAAAACATCAGAGGCACCAATTTTCAGGGCTTTTTTTCTGGCTTCTGCAAAATCTTCTTTCTGGCCGATATCAGCCATATATGCAAACACTTCATATCCCTGTTCCAGCAGCCATTTGAGGATGACCGATGTGTCCAGTCCGCCTGAGTAGGCCAGGACCACTTTTTGTTTTGCCATTTCAACTCCTTGGTATTATAGATTTACGGGCCAATTTAGACGGAAATCCAGGCAATAGTCAAGTGCTTATGTCCGGACTTGGATATTTGTCATAAGAATGCCAGATTTTCGATCGCTCTGAGCAGCA
>JAWOEP010000147.1:0-3751 GCA_046482705.1 Desulfotignum sp. | reverse complement strand
GATACTTTTTTGATCCGTTTTCCTTACGCCGCAGCCATCTTTGGCATCATGCGCAACAGCTATTGTACGGGAGTTTGCTTTGACATACTCGTACATATCCTGATACCAACAGTTCCGGGCAGTATGAGATACTTTGTGTGCTCCATATCAGAGGGAGGTAATAGATGATATTTTTGTAAACTGTAAAATGCGATAGCTGCTGAAAATTTTCCTTGTGTATATTGCCAATTAATTTTATAAGATATATTGATTTTTTTGAGGATAGGCCGATTTTACCGGAGCTGCGATAATAAGAAACATTATGATGATTGCCAGGAAACGCCATCATCCCATTGATAAACTTGACTAATTGAGGAGGTTTTATGACAACATTGGTATTTGGTCACAAAAATCCAGATACAGATTCTGTATGTGCAGCCATTGCACTAACAGATCTTAAGAAAAAACTCGGAGAAGACATTGCACCGGCTGTTCAGGGAGAGCTTAATCCTGAATCCAAATTTGTTCTGGACAAATTTGGGGTGGCGGCTCCCGGGGTGGTAACTTCCTATGCCGGCAAAAATGTGTATCTGGTGGATCATTCAGATCTGGCCCAAAGCGCGGATGACCTGGCAGAGGCCAATATTCTGGGAATTGTGGACCACCACAAATTAGGAGATGTTACCACGGCCCAGCCCCTGGAGTGCTGGATCTGGCCGGTTGGCTGCACCTGCACTGTCATCTCCCGCATGTATAAATACCTTGGAATTGACATCCCCAAAGATATCGCCGGCATCATGCTGTGCGCTATTCTTTCAGACACGGTTATTTTTAAATCTGCTACCTGTACTGATGATGACAAAGCGGTTTGTGCAGAACTGGCAGAACTATGCGGTGAAAATGACCTGGAAGCACTTGGTATTGAAATGTTCAAGGTAAAATCAGCAGTGGAAGGCACCCCTGTCCGCGAACTGGTTTTTCGTGATTACAAAGACTTTAACATGAGCGGCAGCGGTGTCGGGGTGGGACAGCTGGAACTGGTTGACCTGTCTATCGTGGACGGTATCAAGGCAGATCTGGAAAAAGACATTCGGGATCTCAAGGCGGAAAAAGGACACCACACCGTGCTGCTGATGCTCACCGACATCATGAAAGAAGGCACCGAGCTGCTGGTGGCGTCTGACGACGAATCTGTTGTGGAAAAAGCATTCGGCGTTGCCCCGGCCGGCGGAAAGGCCTGGCTTCCAGGCATCATGAGCCGCAAAAAACAGATCGTACCGGATCTGGAAAAGGCATTCAGCTAAATGTCCTGACTGACTGGTCTGCAAGATCTGTTTGAGTCGATCCTGCTCATTGGAGGAAAATCCTACAAGGGCCGGCAGAAATGCCGGCCTTTTTTCTTATGAGGTGTGACGCAGGTTTTCTGCACGGCCTTTTTCTGAACATTTGTTGAATATGCCATTGAGTTTTTCCGACAGCATGGCCACATCAAAGGGTTTAAAAATAAAATCACTGCACCCTTTTTGCATCATCTGCTTGATTTCGGTTTCCTTGTTATGGCCTGATGAAACCAGCACCCGGACATCAGGTTGAATCCGCCGGATATTGTCAAATGTTTCTTTTCCACCCATCTGCGGCATAACCATATCCAGAATCACCAGATCAATTTTTTTTCCGGCAGTATTCATAATATTGACGGCTTCAAGACCGCTCAGAGCGATCTTGACATCATAGCCCAGAGATTCCAGCATTTCAGAGCAGACTTCAATCACGCCTTTTTCGTCGTCCACCAGCAAAATGGTTCCCTTGCCATTGATAATTTTTTCCAGTGTATTCAATGGATTTTTGACAGCTGCCCGGACTTTTTTGGCCGGCAGAAAAAACATGAAGGCACTTCCTGCACCCGGCTGGCTTTCAACCTTGAAAATTCCCTTGTGGCGTTTGATGATACCATAGGCTGTAGCCAGTCCCAGACCGGTTCCCTGACCTCTTTCCTTGGTGGTAAAAAAGGGATCAAAAATCCGTGTCATGGTGTCTTTGTCCATGCCGATCCCAGTATCTCTCACCGTAATTTTAACAAAAGCTCCGGTTTGTTCAACCCCCAATATTCCTTGTTGTTCCTGGTCGATCCATACATTTTCAGATTTGATGGTGATTTTGCCGCCATCAGGCATGGCCTGCCAGGCATTGACAAACAGATTCATGAGCACCTGCTTGATCTGACCCTCATCCACCAGTGTGCCCCACAGTTTCTTTTCCAGCACAGGTTCAATAATGATATCTTTTTTGGTTCTGCCAAACATCTTTGCAGACATTTTCAAAAGAAAATTAAGATTTACAAAGCAGGTTTCATGGCCGTTCTTCTGGGCAAACCCCAACAACTGCCGGGACATTTCTGCTCCTGAAGACACATATTCATCAATATTGGCCAGGCGTTTAAATTCCACACTCTGACTGTCAAATCCGGTTTTAACCAGAGAGGCATATCCCTGGATACCCATGAGAATATTGTTAAAATCATGGGCAATGCCGCCGGCCAGGGTGCCGATGGCCTCCATTTTCTGGGCCTGGCGCAGCTGTGCTTCCAGATTGACCCGTTCACTGACATCCCGTGCCACACAATACAATCCTTTTGTTTCTTTTCGATCGCCTCCGGCGGGCAGGTGCATGGGGGAAGCCTTAAGTTCCATAAATGCATAAGCCGTAAAAATATCATGGCAGACATCAGTATACCCGGCCTTTTTAACCCGAAGATTCATCTGCAGGCAATCGGCAGCGTCAAATCGGTCCTGCCCGGAACAGTTCAGCTGCCGAACCTTTTGCTGGTCATGGGAATGGACAAATTTTTCAAACTGACTTCCCAGCATATTCTTTTTGGAAAAGCCCAGCAATTTTTCGCACTGGTCATTTACAAAAAGAAAATGCCCGGTTTCATCCAGAGTAAAAATAAAATCCGGAGAATTGTTCACCATATTTTCGTATTGTTTTTCAGAAGCTTCCAGGCGGGCAGAAACAGCTTTTTTATCGGCCAGTAATTTTTTCTGGCTCAGACCATTCTTAACAGTCTTGATAAGGTCCGCATATTCAAAAGGCTTTTTCAAATAATCCCAAGCGCCTTTTTTCAGGGCCTTGACAGCAGATTCCACAGAGGCAAACCCTGTCATGATAACAATCAGAGCTTCACTGTCCACGTCCAGAACATGCTCCATGACCTGGTATCCATTCAGATCCGGCATGCTGATATCCAGCAACACCAGATCAAACCGCTGCCGGCTGAACATGGCAAGCGCTTCAGCCCCGTTATAGGCCCCTACAACATCAAGGCCCTCACGGTTCAAGCATCTCGAAATATTTTCAACGATCCGCCTTTCATCATCAACCACCAGTATCTGTTCAAGGCTCATAATACTCCGTCACCATCATTTGGTTGCTGTAACAAATTTTTACAGGGGGCTCACGACTCCCTGGTTTTTTCATAACAGATTAATCCGCATTGCAGGCAGCGCGCTGCCTCGTTACGGGCATTTTTTTCAGAAAAGCCGGTGGATCCTGCATCTGCCTGTCCGTGTGTCAGCCTGGTCTGCGCGGTCTGGTCATGTTTCTGTATCGCCATGTCAAAAATATTTCGGGGGGATGGTGCCACCTCATCCAGGGAGCTGACATCCTGGAGAGGGGTCTGGGGGGTTATCATTTTGTCAGGATCGGCAAACGCCAGACCATACATGAGATTGTGCATGGCAGCAGCAGCTTTTCTGCCGCCGTTAATGGCTGA
>JAWOEP010000126.1:0-6124 GCA_046482705.1 Desulfotignum sp. | reverse complement strand
CAGGACAGAAAAAATGAAAAGCCGTTCATCAGGTTCCAGATGCTCAATAACATCTGCTATATCAGCAGGGGGATATTCATCAAAAATCTTTGCCAAAGCACCGGCATCATGATTGTGAATGGCACCTTTTATACGCTTGAAAACTGATTTTTTATCGGTCATATGTATTTTTATAAAAGAATATACTTTGTCTCAAAATCTGCACAATAACCAGTAGGCAAATTGTTGCATTCCTACCCGTTCAAACGATAATCCTGTTATTTTCCGCACCCTGCTCATCACAGACGATATCAGGATTATTGGGATCGCAGGTCCATGTTCCATCAACAATGAACTTGTATTCATAGGTGTCTTTGGGCAGTATTTTGATTTTTTTCCATGTTCCTGTCTCATCCTTTTTCATGGGATCAGCGCTTTCAGACCAGTTGTTGAAACTCCCCGACAAAACGACTTTATCTGCTTCCGGTGCAACAACCGTGAAGATAACGCGTTTTCTTTTTTTGCTCATGCGTCTTTTCTCCTTGTTGGTAATTTTTATTAACCCACCAGTATTCCAACAGTTTCTGCTGGCAGCAAAAGGGCATCTTGTTTTACTACCAGGCCTCGTTTTGAACACAGAACCATTTTTTTATTTTTCACATCTGAACATGAAACGGTTTGGGGCTTCTGCGAAAAATTGCAGGCCACCATGACAGATCCCCGTGCCATGACCAGCCACCTGGCTGTTTCATCATAAAAAACACGGGTTCTTTCCATCCGGCCATCTGTCAAATCCGGCAGCCGGCGCCGCAGTTGAATCAGAGACTGGTGCCATTCCAGTATCGGGGTATGCGGGGCTTTGCGGCGTTCTTCCCAATCGGGCCTGGACTGCACAAAGGTTTCTTCTGCCTGGGGATCCGGGATGTTTTCAACCGCCCATCCAAAGGCGGCAAACTCTTTCTGCCGTCCGCGTTTCACCGCTTCCCCCAGCTTTGGTTCCTGGTGATCGGTAAAATATAAAAACGGGGTTGATGTCCCCCATTCTTCCCCTTGAAACAGCATGGGCACAAAAGGTGCGGTCAAAACCAGGGCCGCCCCGATTTTGAGCAGGCCCGGTGAGAGCAGCCGGCTTGTGCGCTCGCCCAGGGCACGGTTGCCCACCTGGTCATGGTTTTGCAGGCACCCCACAAACCGGGTGCCCGAAATCCCGGTGGCGGGCCGTCCATGACAGCGGCGGCGGTAAGCCGAATAACATCCGTCATACACCAATCCCTGGGTCAGCACTTTAGCCAGCTGGGCCAGGGTGCCGAAATCCTGATAATACCCCTGGGTTTCACAGGTCAAAGCCGCATGCAGGGCATGGTGGAAATCCTCGTTCCACTGGGCATCAATACCGTATCCCCCCACTGCTGGAGAGCGGATCACCCGGGGGTCATTGAGATCGCTTTCTGCGATGAGCACAAAATGCCGGCCCAGGGCTGTTTCCAGATTTTTTACGGCACTGGCGAGGGCTTCCAGAAAATGAATGGCAGATGTGTCCAAAATGGCATGAACCGCATCAATGCGCAGTCCGTCAAAGTGGTAGTCCTGCAGCCACATGACGGCATTGTCTATAAAAAATTGCCGCACCTCATTGCTGTAACGTTCATCAAAATTGACCGCATCCCCCCAGGGGGTGGCATACCGGTCAGTGAAATACGGCCCAAACTGGTTCAGATAATTTCCCGCAGGTCCCAGATGGTTGTACACCACGTCAAGCAGCACGGCAAGCCCTCTGTGGTGGCAGGCATCCACCAGACGCTTCACCCCTTCAGGGCCGCCGTAGGCCTGGTGGGGGGCGTACAGATCCACGCCGTCATACCCCCATCCGCGGTCACCGGAAAACTGGGCCACCGGCATGAGTTCCACATGGGTGATACCCAGCTCCACCAGATGATCCAGGCGGCTGATAGCTGCATCACATGTTCCCTCCCTGGTAAAGGTTCCCAGGTGCAGCTCGTAGATGACGGCTGATCCCAGGGGCGGCTGCTGCCAGCCTTCATCGGTCCACTCAAAGACAGAATGGTCCACCCGTCTGGAAAACCCGTGTATCCCGTTGGGCTGCCAGAAAGAACGCGGATCCGGAAACGGTCCGCTGCCGTCCACGGCAAAGGCATAATCAACGCCGTGGTGCACAAAGGGGGCATCCACATGCCACCAGCCGCCTGCCTCTTTTGTCATGGCAAGCTTTTGCTTGTTACTGTGTAATGTTACCTCAAAGGCCTTTGGGGCCCAGACACGCATATCTGTCATAAGGGTTATTTCCTTTGTATCAGCAGGCCCACAGGAAAACGGCCCAGCAGTTCCTGAAGCCGGACAGCACCGCCGTCCGCATTATCACCTGTCAGAACATTGTGCCATTTTCCCCGGGGCAGTTCTAAAATAGTATCATCCCAGTCATTGTTCAGGCCCATAACAAGCCTTGGGGCCAGGGAGATCACATCCTGTCCCCGAATAAAGGCCACCAGATGGTCTGCTTTTGTGCCGGTGGCGTACAATGGGCGGTAATCGGCAAGGGGACCAAAAAATTCCGGATGGGCACGGCGCAGATGCAGGGTCTGCCGGATGACCCAGAGTTTGGGCAGGCCCTGGTCCATTCCGGCCAGGATCGCTTCAGGGCTCATTTGCGGCAACTGGCTGAGCAGGCGGCGGCGCAGGGCAAAATCCACCGGCCTGCGGTTATCCGGGTCCACAAGGCTCAAATCCCACAGTTCGCTGCCCTGGTAGATGTCCGGAACTCCCGGGGCTGTGAGTTTGATATGGGTCTGGGCAAGGCTGTTGATTCTGCCGGGCTCAATGAGATCTGCGACATAATTTTCCAGGTCTGTGCTGAACGTCCTGTCTGCCAGTACGGCTGCGATAAAATCGGCCAGGCCCTGCTCATACTGATTATTCGGGGCTGTCCAGGAGGTATGCACCTTGGCTTCTTTGACCGCCTTTTCCATATAGGCACAGATCCTTTCCAGATCAATGGGCCAGGCCCCCACCAGGGTCTGGTATAAGAGGTATTCGGTATTGGGGTCAGGCACCTCACCTGTACGATAGCGGGCATTATTATCGGCCCACCTGCGGACCGCACCGGCCCATTGGTCCGGAATTTCGGAAAGCAGAGCCAGCCGGGCCCGCACATCTTCGCTGCGCTTGGTATCATGGGTGGTGGATGCCAGCAGTCCTTGTGGATGTTCTTTTTGTGCACGGGCACAGGCCCCATGAAACTGCCGGGGATGCACTCCGAACCTGCCTGGATCTCCTCCCACTTCATTGAGGCAGACCAGGCGGTGGTACCGATAAAAAGCGGTGTCTTCCACTCCCTTGGCCATGGCCGGACCGGTCAACTGCTGGAACCGCATGGCCAGTTCTGTTTCCAGGGCCCCTTTGGTTTGCAGCAGAAGCAGGTTTTTAAGAAATAAAAACAGGTCCGGGTTCTCCATTGCAGCACCTTCAATGGCCGCATTGATATGGTGTTCGTCCGCTTCAGACACCCTGTTTTCAGAGGCAGACACATATGACCTGTATACTGGAAAATGGATGGCTGTCTGACACAGGGCCCTGCGCAGTTCCTGCCTTGAATAGTCCCTGTGACGGCGGTGCCTTTCACAGATTTCTTCAAAAAGACTGGTGAGGCGCCTGATCTCACTTGAAAAAAGGGCGGCAAGCACCAGGTGCTTGCATTCATGGACCTGGGTGGCAAAATTGGTCTGGATACCGGTAAAATCGGCATAACATTGTGTCAGTGCATCCACGTTGTCAGCATTGATCATCAGCCCGCAGGAAAGGTTCATAAAATCATATCCTGTGGTGCCGGCAACAGGCCAGTCAGATGGAAGACTTTCTTTGGACTCAAGAATTTTTTCCACCACGATCCAGGCATCGGGGCAGGCCTTTTGCAGTCTGTGAAAATATTGGGCCGGGTCCCACAGACCGTCTGGATGGTCAATGCGCAGCCCCTGGACCCATCCCTTTTTCACCCAGGCCATGGGCAGGGCATGGACAGCTGCGAAAACTGCTTTATCCTCAACCCGTATGCCTGCCAGGTCACTGATGTCGAAAAATCTGCGGTACCCTAAGTCTGTATTGGCCATCCGCCAGAATGCAAGCCTATAATGCTGCTGGTTGATCACTTGATCCAGGGCATCTGGATCCTGGTTGAGCTGTGCAACCTTTTCGGCAATAACGGCATCATCTGATTCTGCGGATATGCCTGCTTTAGATAAAAATGCAGCCATACCGGCCGGGGACACAGGGAAGAGATGGTCGTGATAATGAAGGGTAAATTTTTTGTCTTCATATGACAACCGAATCTGTCCGTTCTCAAGGATGCGGCCGTAGTGGTCTCCTAAAACCGGCAGAAGAATCTTTCCGGGCCAGCGGGTTGCCCCGTTGTGCCAGTCCACATCAAAATAGTCGGCAAATCGGCTGGCAGGTCCGTTCTCCAGCATATCCCACCACCAGAGATTCTGCCGCCCGGCAATGGCCATATGGTTGGGCACCACATCAATCATGTGCCCAAGCCCGGATTCAGCAAGGCTCTCACACATGCGGGCATGGGCCTGCGCCCCCCCGAGTTCCGTATTTACCTGTGCGGGGTCCACAATATCATAGCCGTGGGTGCTGCCGGCAGCTGCCTGGAGGTATGGAGAGGTATACAGATGGCTGATACCCAGATCATACAGATAGGGCACAATATCTGCGGCCTGGTCAAAGCCGAACCCGGGATGCAGCTGGAGCCGGTAGGTTGCAACAGGTTCAGATTTCATGGCGCAGCACCACCAGGGAACGGGCCGCAACCAGGATCGCACTCCCTGCCTTTAGTGTCGGGGGGTCTTCCAGCCACCCGGTTTCAGTATCGATTTCCTTTGTCCAAAGATTGCCATAGTCAGGGCCGGGAAGAATGAATTTCAGTGCATCATGATGGGCGTTGACAATCAGGTAAAAATTGTCATCAGTGACGGGTTCACCCCGGGGATTGGGATTGGGAATGGTGGCACCATTCAAAAAAACACCCAGGGATTTCGTGACCCCCTGTCCCCAGTCCTCTTCAGCCATCTGCTCTCCTTCCATGGTGAACCAACGGATGTCGTCCACCTCGCTGCCATGAATCGAGCGGCCATGAAACCATCCCCGGCGGCGAAAAACAGGGTGGTCTTTGCGGTACTGGATCATTTTCTGGCAAAAGTCCAAAAGTCCTTCGTCCACATTTTCCCAGTCGTACCAGGAAAGTTCATTATCCTGGCAGTAGGCGTTGTTGTTCCCCTGCTGGGAGCGCCCGATCTCATCTCCGCCCAGAAGCATGGGCACACCCTGGGAAAGGAGCAGGGTTGCCAGAAAATTTCTCTTTTGGCGGTGTCTTAACCGGCGTATCTCCGGGTTGTTTGTTTCCCCCTCCGCACCGCAGTTCCAGGAACGGTTGTAATCTTCTCCATCACGGTTTTCTTCACCGTTGGCCATGTTATGTTTTTCATTGTAGGAAACCAGATCATGCAGGGTGAACCCGTCATGGGCCGTGATGAAGTTGATGCTGGCATAAGGGAGGCGGGAGGTGTTTTCGTACAGATCGGAACTTCCTGTAAAACGGGCGGCAAATTCGCCCATAATCTGGTCCTCGCCCCGCCAGAAATCCCGGACACAGTCCCGGTATTTCCCGTTCCATTCGGTCCACACCGGAGGAAAATTGCCTACCTGATAGCCGCCTTCACCCACATCCCAGGGTTCGGCAATCAGCTTTACCTGGCTGATAACAGGGTCCTGCTGGATAATGTCAAAAAAGGCGGACAGCCGGTTCACATCATGCAGTTCTCTGGCCAGGGCAGATGCCAGATCAAACCGGAATCCGTCCACATGCATTTCCATGACCCAGTACCGCAAAGAATCCATGACAAGCTGCAGAACATGGGGATTGCGCATGTTCAGGGTGTTGCCGGTTCCGGTATAATCCATGTAGTACTGCGGATCTTCGGTAAGCCGGTAATAGTAGGTGTTGTCGATTCCTTTGAAACTAAGCATGGGTCCCAGGTAATTCCCCTCTGCCGTGTGGTTGTAGACCACATCCAGAATCACTTCCAAACCGGCCTGGTGAAGGGTTTTGACCATTTGTTTGAATTCCGCC
>JAWOEP010000112.1:0-5073 GCA_046482705.1 Desulfotignum sp. | reverse complement strand
ATCCTCAACACCATCCAGAATGTACCGGAGGTGGTAAACATCCACTGCGCCACAGCCAATCCGGTGGAAGTTGTTCTGGCACAGACAGCCCAGGGCCGGGGTATTTTAGGGGTGATTGACGGTTTTTCCCCGAAAGGCATAGAAACGGATGCAGATGTGGAAAAGCGCAAGGGATTTTTGCGCATGATCGGATATAAGCAGTAGTTAGCTTTTAGCTGTTAGCTGTTAGCTTTTAGCTGTTAGCTGCTGGTTAGTGGCAGTCAGCCGGGCAAAATCGGGGGTAATTGTTTCTGGACGCTGATAACCAAGAGCTGACAGCTTTCAGTCAGAAAAAAGGTCAGAAGCTGGATTTACACTTTTTTTTGCAGCAGCGGCGGATATTTGGCCGCAGGGATTGCAAAAAAAGGGGGCTTCTGACCTCGGGATTTATTTTGTTATGAAAACCGGGCATTCCGCTTTGTTCAGGACCTGGTGGGCAACACTGCCCAGAAACAGTCCGGCAAAGTCTGATACGCCCCGGGATCCCATGACGATGAGATCCACTTTTTCGATTCTGGCCGCATCGGAAATCTGGGTTCCCGGGGTTCCTTCCAGAATCCGGGTTTCAAAGGAAACGCCGGCCTTTTCCAGCATCTCTTCAAAGGGTTTGACAAGCTCTTCTGAGGATTTCATGATTTCATCAATGGCCTGCTGAAAATAGGGTTCAGACAAAACCACGGGAAATCTGGCATGGCAGTGCAGCAGAACAATGTGGGAGTCGAATTTTTTGGCAAGATCAATGGCATACCGGGTTGAATTCACTGAATGGGATGAGCCGTCTACGGGATTGAGTATTTTTTTAAATTCCATGTTGCCTCCTTTTTGGTCCGGACTGCTTCTCCGGACAGGTTGTTTTGGGTTGAATACAAGGATTCACACAACATATTTTTTTACCCAGTATCTGGTATTATAGAATTTTTGCGGTAAAATGAAAAGCAGTTTTCTCTGAAGTGGTTTTTACGGCCCGGTTGAAAAAATCCAGGGCCGGGAATATACTTCCGGTTCATGCAAAACTGCCGGGGCAAGGATATGCTGTGAACGTTGCCTATATCAATCCGTTTATAACCGCCTGCATAGAGGTGTTCGAAACCTTTGCCGGTATAGCTTCCACGCCGGGCAGACCTGTGGCAGAAAAGCAGCCGGGCGACCATGGGAGTGTCAAAGCCATGATCGGCTTGAAAGGCCATGGTATCAACGGGTATTTTATCATCAGTTTTTCCCGTGATTTTTTAAAAAAAATTGTGGCCGGCCTGTTCGGCATAAATGCGTCTGCTTCCATGGAAGAATGCAATGACCTGGCAGGGGAACTTACCAACATGATCACAGGAAGCGCAAAGGCACAGTTATCAAAACAGGGATTTTTTTTTGATGTGGCCGTCCCCCGGATCGGCCAGGCCATGCCGGAAATACCGGCTGCCATGAAAAACACCCCGGTGATCATGGTTCCTTTCAGCACGCCATCAGGGGAATATACCATTGAAGCCTCCCTGAAGGCCGTTAAAAAAGATATGCAAACCTGAATCCGCATCTGTTTTCTCTCCCCCCCGGCCTGATGGAAAACAGATATTTTCCATACAGTTAAAAAAAATATTGACAAGTGGTTTGGCCTGAATATAGTATCAAAATCAATAGACTGAGCGCTCGATCAGTTTTTTCTTTCATCTTGTCGGGCTTTTATGGTTGCATCTGAAACAGGACAGTCCCAATCAATAACCTACAATGAGAAGGAGGCGCAGGGTGGATTTTGACCTTACCAAAGAGCAGGAAATGATCCGTAAGGAAGTCAGAAAGTTTGCCCGGACAGAAATCGCCCCCCAGGCCGGGGATCTGGACGAAAAAGAGGAATTTTCCGAAGAATTGACCCGGAAAATGGGTGAAATCGGTCTTTTCGGCATGTTTGTTTCCGAAGACTATGAAGGCCAGGCAATGGATTATATCTCTTATATCATTGCTGTGGAGGAAATCGCGCGCATCGACGGTTCCCAGGCCGCTACCATTGCAGCAGGCAATTCTCTGGGCATCGGCCCCATCTATTATTTCGGCACCGAGGAACAAAAGAAAAAATTTCTGCCGAAACTGTGTGCCGGAGAAGGGCTGTGGGGCTTCGGGCTCACCGAACCCACAGCCGGGTCCGATGCCGGGGGCAGCAAGACCACGGCCGTGCTGGACGGGGATGAATGGGTGATCAACGGGTCCAAAATTTTCATTACCAACGCGGCATGCGACATGACCATGGGGGTGACGGTCCAGGCCATCACCGGCACCAGAGACAGCGGCAAGCCGGAATACTCCTGTATTCTGGTGGAAGCAGGCACCCCCGGGTTCAAGGCTGTGCCCATGCACAAGAAAATGATGTGGCGTTCCTCCAATACGGCAGAGCTGTATTTTGACGATGTGCGGGTGCCAAAGGAAAACATCCTGGGCAAAAAAGGGGACGGGTTCCACCAGATGCTGTCCACCCTGGACGGCGGCCGCTTGTCCATCGGGGCCATGGGACTGGGCGGGGCCCAGGGGGCCTATGACCTGGCCCTCAAATATGCAAAGGAACGGGAGCAGTTCGGTCAGCCCATTTCCAAGTTCCAGGCAATTGCCTTTAAACTGGCGGACTGCGCCATGGAGATCGAATGTGCCAGAAACCTGCTGTACAAAGCCTGCTGGCTGAAAGACCACAAACGGCCCTATGAAAAAGAGGCAGCCATGGGCAAACTCTATTGTTCCGAGGTGATGAACCGGGTGGTGAACCATGCCGTGCAAATCCACGGGGGCTACGGCCTGATGAAGGAATACAATGTGGAGCGCTTCTTTCGGGACCAGAAACTGCTGGAAATCGGAGAAGGCACCTCTGAGGTGCAGCGGATCGTCATTTCCAGATATATCGGGTGTTAGGCCCGAAGGGAGGTACCATCATGACTAGCCGGGACCTGCTTGTCAAACAGGAAAAAAACCAGGCCGCCATTCTCACTTTGAACCGGCCGGCAGTGATGAACTGTCTGAACTTTGACCTGTTGCATGCCATCAAAGATGAAATTGACAACCTGCAGTTTGCCGATGACATCCGCTGTGTCATCATCACCGGTGCCGGAGAAAAAGCGTTCTGCGCCGGGGCTGACCTCAAGGAGCGCGCCACATTGACCCAGGACCAGGTAAAACGGTTCATTGTCACCATCAGAAACCTGCTCACCGCCATCCAGAATCTGAAAATGCCGGTAATTTCCGCTGTCAACGGCATTGCCCTGGGGGGCGGGACAGAAGTGGCCCTGGCCTCGGACATCCGGGTTGCATCAGAAACCGCCACCATGGGGCTCACCGAAACCAGACTGGCCATTATCCCGGGAGGCGGCGGTACCCAGCGCCTGCCCAGAATCATCGGGGTGGCCAAGGCCAAGGAACTGATTTTCACAGGCCGCAGGGTGGATGCCAAAGAAGCCCTGGATATCGGCCTGGTCAATGCGGTGACTTCGCCGGAAAAACTCATGGACCACTGCCTGGGCATGGCTGCCATGATTGCCGAGACCGGCCCCATTGCCGTGGAAATGGCCAAATATGCCATTGACAAGGGTATTGAAACCGACCTGGCCACCGGGCTTGCCATTGAATCCAATGCCTACCGGGTGACCATTCCCACTGAAGACCGTATTGAAGGGCTTACCGCCTTCAAGGAAAAACGAAAACCCGTATACAAAGGAAAATAAACCCCATGACCGATAACAAAGCGTTCTGGCAGGACCAGGAACAGGAACTGGAAAAAAAACGCCAGGCAGCCATCTGGCCCGGGGGACAAAAAGCGGTGGATGCCCTGGCCAAACGCGGCAAACGCCCGGTACGCGAATTGATAACCGATCTCATCGATCCGGATACCATGTTTTTTGAACTCTCCATGCTGGCCGGATTCGGCATGGGCTATCCCGGGGTGGAAGACGTCCCCTGCGCCGGTATAGTCACAGGCATCGGCAGGATACACGGCAACTGGACCATGATCATGGCCAATGACTCCCGGGTCAAGGCAGGCACCTATTTTCCCATCACCTTGAAAAAGCACATGCGGGCCCAGGCCATAGCGGAAAAATGCGGCCTTAACTGCGTGTATATTGCCGACTCCGGCGGGGTGTTTCTGCCCATGCAGGCGGATGTGTTTCCCGATGACCAGCATTTTGGCTCCATTTTCTACAACATGGCCCGGATGTCTGCCAAAGGGTTGCGCCAGGTAACCCTGAGCACCGGCGGCAACACTGCAGGCGGCGCCTATATCGTGTTCATGGCCTGTGAATCCATCATGATCGACAGGCAGTCCTTTTCCTTTTTAGGGGGACCGCCTCTGGTGAAGATGGCCACCGGCGAAGAGATATCTGCCGAAGATCTCGGGGGCGCCAAAGTGCACACCCAGACCTCGGGCGGGGCAGACCATCTGTGCACCGACCAGACTCAGGCCGTAGCCAAAGTCAGGGAACTGCTGTCTTTGACCCGGCCCCAGACCCTGCACCTGCACCGGTACGAACCCCGGGAACCGGAGACCGGACCCTCAACAGTGTATGATGTGCTGCCCGCATCTCCCCACCAGGGACTCAAGGGCCTGGCTTTTATCAAGGCCATTGCCGACGGGTCTGAATTCATCGAAGCCAAGAAAAATTTTGCCCCGGGCCGGGGCACCAACATCCTCACCGGCAAAATCCGCATCAAAGGGCTGCCCATCGGAGTGATCTGCTCCAACGGGGCCGGCATTATATTTCATGAAGCTGCCAAAAAAGTGGCGGAATGGGTGGTGCGGTGCTCCCATGAAAAAATTCCGCTGCTGTTCATCCAGAGTTCCCCCGGGTACATGGTGGGATCGGAATCAGAGCACGCCGGCATCGGCAAATACGGGGCTGACATGGTGCGGGCGGTTTCCTGCGCCCAGGTTCCCCGGATCCAGCTGGTGATCGGGCCGGACAACGGGGCTGCCAATTACGGCATGTGCGGCCGGGCCTACCGCCCCAATTTTTTGTTTTCCACCATGCGGGCCCGGACATCGGTCATGAGCGGCAAAAGCGCCGGCGG
>JAWOEP010000090.1:0-4388 GCA_046482705.1 Desulfotignum sp. | reverse complement strand
CATTGACCAGGCCAGACAGTCCCAGCTCCTGGGTGACAACATCATGGGAACGGGATTCAATTTCGATTTGAAAATATTCCAGGGGGCCGGTGCTTTTGTCTGCGGTGAATCCACGGCCCTCACCCTGTCCATTGAAGGCAAACGGGGGATGCCCCGGGTGGCGCCCAGACCCAGGACCACGGAGATCGGCCTGTGGGACAAGCCCACCGTTCTCAACAATGTGAAATCATTTGCCTATGTGCCTGATATCATACGCAAAGGCGCAGACTGGTTCAAGGCCATCGGTACGGAAACCAGCTCGGGTACAGCGGTTTTCGCCCTGACCGGCAATATCACCAACAGCGGATTGATCGAAGTCCCCATGGGAACGACCTTCCGTGAAATTATCTTTAATCTGGGGGGGGGCATCCCGGACGGTGAGAAATTCAAAGCAGTCCAGACCGGTGGTCCTTCAGGGGGATGCCTGCCTGAATCTTTGCTGGACCTCCCCATCGATTTCGACTCTTTGGATGAAGCCGGGGCTATCATGGGTTCCGGCGGCATGGTTATCATGGATGAAAGAACCTGCATGGTGGATGTGGCCCGGTATTTTCTCGATTTCACGGTGATCGAGTCCTGCGGCCAGTGTGTGCCCTGCCGGCTGGGTACCAAACAACTGCTGGAAATACTGGAGGACATCTGTGCCGGCAAGGGAAGAAAAGAGGATCTGGATCTTCTGTATGAACTGAGCATTGCCATCCATGCCGCTTCTATCTGCGGTTTGGGACAGACGGCCGCCAATCCGGTCCTGACCACCCTGCGGTATTTCAAAGAAGAATTTGAAGCCCATATCTTTGAAAAACGCTGCCCGGCAAAAGTGTGCAAGGCGTTGATCTCCTTTGTCATCAGTGAAGATCGCTGCAAAGGATGCGGCATATGTGCCAAACACTGCCCGGTGAGTGCCATTACCGGAGAAAAGAAGCAGGTGCATGTGATTGATCAGTCCCTGTGCATCCAGTGCGGGGTCTGCATGGAAAAGTGTCCCAAAAAATTCAGGGCTGTGGATTGTGTATCGCCCCGAATCAAAGCAGCTGTACCTGAAAAGATGGAAACCACATAACCCTGAAAAAAAACCAGCGTTCCTGACACACTATGGTGTCGGAAACGCTGGTTTTTTTATATCATTGTGTTTGTTTCAGACCAACAGACTTTCCGTTTATGCCGCCGGTTCAATGTTGATGGCGCATACCTTGAGTTCCGGAATTTTGGCTGTGGGGTCCAGTTTGGCATTGGTAAGCTTATTGGCTGCTGCTTTGGCAAAATGAAAGGGTATGAAAACAGTTCCTTCCACTGCCTTATGGGAAACCTGCAGTTTGGCACTGATTTTCCCGCGCCGGGATGACACATTGACAAGCGCCCCTGTGTCCAGACCCAGTTTTTTGGCATCAGTTTTCGATATTTCCACAAAACATTCCGGAGACATCTCATTGAGCCCTTCCGTACGCTTGGTCATGGTGCGGGAATGGTAATGGTACAACACCCGTCCTGTGGTCAGAACAAAAGGATAGTCATCGCTTACCTGCTCTGCCGGGGGCTGGTGTTCAATGGCATGGAACAGCCCTTTTCCCCTGGTGAACTGGGTGGTATGCAGAATCGGGGTGCCGGGGTGGCTTTCATCCGGGCAGGGCCAGTGAATACCGACCTTATCGATGCGCTCCCAGGTGATACCCTTGTAGGACGGGGTGACTGAACAGATTTCCTTGTAAATTTCATGGCTGTTTTCATACTGCATGTCATACCCCATGCGCCGGGCGATTTCACAGATGATCTCCCAGTCCGGGCGGACACCTTCCGGCGCATTTACCGCCTTTCTCACCCGCTGGACCCTGCGCTCGGTATTGGAAAAAGTACCGTCTTTTTCCGCCCAGCAAAAGGAGGGAAATACCACATCTGCCATGGCAGTGGTTTCTGTTTCAAAAATGTCCTGGACCACCAGAAATTCCAGATTGGCCAGGGATTTTTTGGCATGGTTCAGATCCGGATCCGTTACCATGGGGTTTTCCCCGATGACATACATGGATTTGAATTCACCTGCATGGGCTTTTTCAATCATTTCAGTCACGGGGATGCCTGGTTGTGCTGACATGCCGGTCACGTTCCAGGCTTTTTCATAGCTTTGTCTGGCCGCGTCACTGGTTACCGCCTGATAGGCGGGGAACACATTGGGAAGCCCGCCCATGTCGCAGGCCCCCTGGACATTGTTCTGGCCCCGCAGCGGATTGACCCCGCCGCCGGGTTTGCCCAGGTGGCCGCAGAGCATGGACAAATTGGCCAGAGATTTGACATTGTCAGTGCCGCAGGTGTGCTGGGTGATGCCCATGCAGTAGCAGATGGCAGCTGCGGGTGCCTGGGCAAATGCCCGGGCAAGTGCAATGATGTCTTCTGCAGCAATCCCGGTAATTTCTGCCACGTGCTCAGGGGTATAGGATGCCACCACCTCTTTTACGGCCTCAAAGTTTTCCGTGCGTTCTTCAATAAATGCCTTGTCATGGAGATCTTCTTTGATGATCACATGCATCAGCCCGTTTATCCAGGCGATATCGGTTCCGGGATTGGGCCGCAGCCATTTTTCTGCAAGATCCACAAGTTTGACACGCCTGGGATCCACCACATAGAGTTTTTTGCCTTTCAGGGCGGCCCGTTTCATGAAAGTGGACAAAACCGGATGGTTTTCCGTTGTATTGGACCCGGTCACCAGGATCAGGTCCGATGTTTCAAGATCAGCGATGGTGTTTGTCATGGCACCGCTTCCAAATGCTGCAGCCAGACCGGCTACGGTGGAGCTGTGTCACAGCCGCGCACAATGGTCGATATTGTTTGTCTTGAGCACGGCCCGGGTGAATTTCTGAGCAATGTAATTGTCTTCATTGGTTGTCCGGGCCGATGTGAGCACCCCCATGGTATCTGCCCCTTGCCGGTCCCGGATCTCGGCAAATTTTTTGGCAGCAAGATCCAGGGCTTCATCCCAGGAGGCCGGTACCTGTTTGCCCTCTTTTTTGATCAACGGGGTGGTCAGCCGGTCAGGGGAGCCTACAAAATCAAATCCATACCTGCCCTTGACGCACAGCCGGCCCAGATTGGGTTCCGCATCTTCAACACCGGTGATTTTCATGATTTTATTGTCCTGGACATGGAGCAGCTGCTGACATCCCACACCGCAGTAAGGGCAGGTGGTCCTGATATTTTCGGTTTCCCAGGGCCTGCCTTTTCCCAGGTTTTTCTTTTCCACAAGGGCACCCACCGGACAGACCTGGACACATTCCCCGCAAAATACGCAGCTGGAGTTTCTCAGGGTGGTGCCTGT
This sequence comes from Desulfotignum sp., assembly GCA_046482705.1. GTDB lineage: Bacteria > Desulfobacterota > Desulfobacteria > Desulfobacterales > Desulfobacteraceae > Desulfotignum. The sequence goes on along the minus strand of JAWOEP010000090.1, from coordinate 1,045 downwards.
TCCTGCAATAATTTTGCCGTTGGTGCCCCGGAAACCAAAATCAATGGCCTGGTTCACCTGCACCTCGTTGCAGGCGGCAACACACCTGCCACAGAGAATACAGCGGGACATATCCCGGTAAATAAACGAATTGTCATCCTCCACCGGCAGGACCAGTGGTTCTCTGTGCCTGCCGCTGACCCGGCTTTTGACCTGATACCGGTAGGCCAGGGCCTGAAGTTCACAATCTCCCCACACCGGACAGAGTTCTTCTTTTTTGTCATTTTCCATGGCCGAGATCTGAAAGTCGGTCCAGGATTCATCTGCTGCCGACCCGATGTCACAATTGTGGTTGCCGGAGTCCAGCATCAAACCCAGATATATTTTCCGGTACTTTACAACTTCAGGGGATTCTGTATGAACAACCATGCCGGTTTTCGCCGGCGCACTGCAGGAAGAGACCAGTTTTTTGCCCCATGATTCCACGATCTCCACAATGCATATCCTGCATGCCCCTGTGGCGCGGGTACCCTTTAAATGACACAGGTGCGGAATATCAATATTATTTTGCTGTGCTATTTCCAGGATGGTCTGGCCTGGTTCAAAATCATAAACGTGACCATTGATGGTGATGCTGTTTTGATCCATGGGTGAATCCTTCCTTGAATTATTACATTTACATCGACCCGGTTTCTGTGCTTTGGCAATGCAAAGGCATGTACCACAAGCCGTGCATTGTGTCAACAAAATCAGTCCCTAAAACAGGTGCAAATCAGCATACGCCTTTCAGCCACCCACTGTTTTTTGCATTCCCGCTTTATCAGAGACCAGCCAGATGTGGTAAAATCTGCAGGTATGGTTGACATTTTTCCCCTTTATGGTTATAAATTTGAAAAACTTTTTTGGCCCTGTTGAAAATATTCATCACGCATAAACAACGTATTTAAGGATACAGCATGATTCAATCTATTCTGATGATGGGCGGGCTTGGGGTGGTTATCGGTACAGCCCTGGTGATCGCTTCCAAGGCGTTTTATGTATATGAGGACCCCAAGGTGGTGGCCAT
>JAWOEP010000083.1:0-9606 GCA_046482705.1 Desulfotignum sp. | reverse complement strand
GTCAGTATCAGCTGTTTCTGGGTATAGGTGCAGCAGACCCCGGAACAATAGGAGTTGTCCTTTTCCGTAACCCGCCTGGAGCCCACACACTGAATCCAGGCGACATTTTTGGGATGCTGTTTGTCGCTTGCCCGGAGCACTTTGCCGTCATAGGGGCCTGTGGAGGACAAAAGCCGTTCGTAATCCATGCTGGTGACAACATTGTCATATTGCGAATACCCGTATTCCTCTTTTGCAGACGGATCAAAAGGGGTTATGCCTGATGACAGGATAACCGCCCCTACATTGATACGGGTGCGGGTGGGGGTCTGGCGGAAGTCAATTGCCCCGGTTTTGCAAACCCCGCGGCAGATATCGCATTTTTTTTCCGAAAGATACAGGCAGGAATCATCGATATAGGCCACAAGGGGAATGGCCTGGGAAAAATACACATGCACTGCCTTGTTGGTGGAAATCCCCTGGTTGAACGCATCCGGATATTCCACAGGGCAGTATTCCATGCAGGTGGTGCAGCCGGTGCACTTTTCTTCTATGATGTATCTGGGACGGGTTTTGACGCTGACCTGAAAATCGCCTTTCTGCCCCTCTATGGTTTCCACTTCCGAGAATGTGAGTACTTCTATGTTTGGATGCCGGCCGACCTCGACCAGTTTGGGTGACAGTATTCACATGGAGCAGTCGTTGGTGGGAAAGGTCTTGTCCAGCTGGGCCATATGACCGCCGATGCTGGGACCTTTTTCCACCAGATACACCTTGAATCCGGCCGAGGCAAGGTCCAGAGAGGCCTGGATCCCGCTGACCCCTCCGCCCACAACCATGACATCGCCGAAATTTCTGCCGGCAACGCTGTCGGAAAACAGCTGCATTTTATCTATTGGGAGTATGTCATTTACCACTTTTTGTCTCCTCATCTCGTCATTACATACTTTTTATAACAATCATGGCCTGAGAGACCACAACAAATAATGAAAGCGGTTAGCTGTTAGCGGTTAGCTGTTAGCGGTTAGCTGTTAGCTGTTAGCTGAATACTGACGGCTTTCATATAAACCGGCCGGTATTTCACGCCGGCCCCACTAAAGCACGTCATTGATGATTTCAGTAATATCTTTTATCTCCAGCACATCTTCATATTCCAGGTTCAGGCGGCTTTCCTCGAAATTGGTGATGCAGTAGGGGCATGATGTCACCAGCATTGATGCCCCGGTATCCCTTGCCTGTTTGAGCCGGATATCGGAGAACCGCTCGGCCTGGGGGGTGTCCATCCAGATCCGGCCGCCCCCGCCCCCGCAGCACAGGCTGCTTTTCCGGTTGGCGGTCATCTCTTTCAATGTGAGGCCGGCCACTTTTTCCAGCAGCTGCCTGGGCGGTTCGTAAATCTGGTTGTGACGGCCCAGGTAGCAGGGATCATGATAGGTCACGGTCTGATCCATTTTTTTGTTCAGGGTCAACCGGCCGGTATTGATAAGCTCCAGCAGAAATTCGGACATGTGGATCACCTCAAAGTGCACCATGAACTCCGGATACTCGTTCTTGAAGGTGTGGTAGCAGTGAGGAGAAGACACCAGGATCTTTTTCACCCCGTGGTCGATAAAGTTCTTTATGTTGGTTTTGGCAAGATCTATGAACACTTGTTCACTGCCGATCTTGCGGATGCTCTCTCCGCAGCAGCTCTCATTTTCCCCCAGTATCCCGAAATCCACCCCGGCCGTGTTCAGGATATTAGCGGTGGCCTGGGCCACTTTTTTCATGCGCGGGTCATAGGAAAAATAGCATCCCACAAAATACAGGATCTCCATGTCCGGTGCAAAGGGTTTGACTGACAGGCCATCAGCCCACGCGCTCCTGGCTGCGCGTTCTCCTTGGAGGGGGTTGCCCTCGGAGATGATGCTGGCACGGGCGGATCTGGCGGATTTCACCGATGCGGGGAACACCTCGTATTCCGTGGCCACCCGGCGCAGGGCCTGGCTCACCTGGATCTGGCCCAGGCCCCTGGGGCACTGATCCGGGCAGGTGCCGCAGGTGGTGCAGCGCCAGATATCCTCGCCCTCAATTTCTGTCAGGCCGAAGGCTGCCTCACGCACAATTTTGCGCATACTGAACTGCCGGACCTGATTCCAGGGACAGACCGCATCGCACAATCCGCACTGGAAGCACAATTGATACGGATCTCCGCCGGCCTCTCTGATCTCGTCGATTACTTCTATAAAAGGAGCGATGGTCTCCATGGTGTGTCCTTTTTATTTGCTTTTGTCATCTGTGGACATGCGGGCAAGGGTATCCATGATGGTCTGCATGCCGTATTTATCTGCCAGAGATTCCAGTCCGATTTCCAGGTCCTCCATCTCCTCCTGCTCTTCCACCTCTTCTTCTCTTTCTTCCAGGGTCAGGGCATCCACCAGGCACCACTTAACGCACAGCGGTTCATCTTCTCCTTCACACATGTCACATTTCAGGGGCAGTCCGGAATCCGGCTCCTTGAATTCTTCTCTGGACGGGCAGGAGGCCCGGCAGAAGGAGCACTCGTCATATTCTTTGCCGTCAATGGTATATTTGTCCCTGCCCGCGCATTCCGCCATGGTATATTCTCCGGCATACACCGGCACATAAATGTCGCGCAAAGGCTCTCTGATAATCCGGATTCTGGATCTTGCCGGGTTGTTGGAGCTGTATTTGGGAGATGCGTGAAAAGAAGAGCAGATCACCTCACATGCCCGGCAGCCATTGCATTTATCCACGTCAATCTTGATGGTCTTTATGATTTTCTTTTCTTTTTCTTTACTGGCCACGGTTTTTGCCCTCCACACTATTGGGTCTGTGTTTCTTTTTGTGCATCTGCTGTTTCTTCATCCGTTAAAATTCCCCGCTGGATAAAATCATCAGCCACAAAGCCCAGGTCCATTTTCTCCAGGGCTTCTTTTGTGGGTATGCCCTCTTCATTCCAGCCCTTGAGCTTGTAATAGGCGTCAAGCAATTTTTCTTCCAGTTCGGGAAACCGTTTTTTCCAATGGTTCTCAGGCGGTTTTTCATCTTTTCTCCGCATGCCCCGCCGGATGTTCACCGCCCGCACCAGGGTCCGGTACCGCTTGGCTGCCCGGGTGAGTTTTTCCTGGTCCATCTCGATACCGGCTCCGGCAGAAATGAATTTGGGATAGTTATGGATATGATAAGGGGGTTTGAGGGGAAATGAGGACAGCCCGGCACACTGGCCCAGGGCATCATCGATATAATGCATCATCTCCTGCCACTCCACAATATCACAGGTCATGTCCACAGTGGGGTAGTAGGGAATGGAGTTTTCTCCCCGCAGCTCCCAGTCGATAAAATACTGCTTGAATCTTTCATGGGGCACCTGGATCCAGTCTTCACAGAATTTTTCTCTGTGTTCCCGTTTGGGAAAGGGGGCCTGGGGAAACTGTCCTTCAATCTGGGTGATATTGATCTTTTCACCGATGGAATACATCAAAAAATAGATGGGATTGAGCATGGACAATTTCAACGGCAGCTGCTCATGTTTTTTGATGGTGTTGTGGGCGTATTCTTCCGCGCCGTTGCCGATCTCCTGTGCCGCCCAGTAGGTGCCCTTGGCCAGGATATCGCCGATGCCCTCTCTTTTCACAATCATATCCAGCAGATAATAGAACCGGTCCTCATTGCCCTCAGGCAGGCCGGGGAAATCATCTTTGCTTAAAATACCGGCTTCCAGCAGCTCCAGGGCAAACGCCATGACCTGGGGGGCGGAAAATCCGTCCAGACCGTATTCCGTTGCCTTCTGGGCGATCCGCAGACCAAAATCCAGGTCAGAATAGGCAGCCATGGTATAGGTCAGCTTGGTAAAGCATTTCATCATATAGGTGGGCAGGCCCGGCATGGAGATGGTGGCCCCGCATTTCATGGGGCAGTTGAAGCAGGAGATCAGCCTGGTTCTGGCACCTTCCAGTGTGTCGGTCCACTGTTTTTCAATGTCATCATTCCAGAACCCTTTGCGCCGGGTCCGGGAGTTGCCCCACATGAAATTTTCCGTATGCCATTTTTCATCATGCACCTTCATTTCCTGGGGTGATCCCAGGCCGGCCAGAATGGGCATCACGCCCTTGATGGGGTTGTCTTCCCTGTGTTTGATATAGGCCAGCACCTCGTTGCAGAGGGTAAGAAATTCTTCGGGTTTGGCCAGGTTGATGTCTTTGGTGCCCCGCACAGCAATGGCCTTCACCCGTTTGTCTCCCATGACCGCACCGATGCCCCCTCTGCTTGCAGAAGACCGGCCCTGCTCCACAGAGGCATAATACACCCGGTTTTCCCCGGCAAGGCCGATGGCTGCCACCTGTGCCTTGGGCTGATCCAGCTCCTGCCGGATCTGCTCGGCTGTTTCAATGGCCCCTTTTCCGGATAGGTGGGAGGCATCCCGGATTTCCACGGTATCGTTGTGGATCCACAGATACACCAGTTTTTCAGACTTTCCCCGCAGCACCACCTTGTCATAACCGGCGTATTTAAGTTCCGGTGCCCAGAACCCCCCCATCATGGAAAATGCCATCAGTTCGGTCTGGGGAGAGATGGTGGACACAATGGTCCGGTTGCAGCCGGTGGCCGGGGTTCCGCAGAGCAGACCGGCACTGAAAATGAGCAGATTTTCCGGAGAAAAGGGGGTCACTTCGGGCCCGACCCTGTCCCACAAAATCTTGGCATTTGTTCCCAATCCCCCCAGATAGAGTTCGGTTTCCCCGGGATCTGTTGCTTTTTTTTCGATATTCCCCCGGGTAAGATCAACCTCTAAATTAAAGCCTGTTTCTGCGTACCTCATGATTTACCCCTCTTTATATTTGCCCTAAATACCTGACATGCGGTCAGACCAAAATTTTTTTTGCACAACATAGTGTTTTACCTTAATATATATCTAATATACCGTAAAATGTAACCATGATTACGCTACATTGTAACTACATGTCAAGGAAAATTCTGTTTTCATCCATATGGCTGAATCCAACCTTTGATTTTTTTGTATTTTTTTCCTGCACAACACAGAATAAGCTATTTATTAGATACTTTATAGATACAATACAGCTATGTCAAGGTTTTTTTCAGGATAACCGCACAGAGGCAGATCAGCCGGTTTTGTTGACCCATCCCCCTGTTGGCGCCTTATGGGTGAAGCGACAGATGCTGACTCCCGTACCGGTCATACAGCATCTGAATGATGCGGGTATCGGTTAACTGCATGCGAATCGCCTATAGTTGATCTATCAACCAATTATTCGGTCTTTTTCTTTTTCAAATCTGATTTTTTACTTGACAGGGTTTGACATCTTTAAATATAGTGGCGGTATACAGCTGATTTATAGTTACATTGTAACACTAAATGACCTGAATCGAAAGGAGGTGACTGCTTTCCAGATATTTTTTTAGTTTTTTCCCTTTTTCAGAACCCAAATTTCAGGAGGTCAACACGATGAAAAGGTTTACGATTCCAGCACTATTGGTTTTTTGTTTTTCCGCATTCTTTGCCATGAATGCAGCTGCAAAAACAACATTTACCTATTCCAACTTCTTTCCCCCCACCCATATCCAGAGCCAGCTGGCTGAAGCGTGGATAAAAGAAGTTGAAAAACGCACCAACGGCGAGATTTCCATCAATTATTTTCCTGCCAGCACTTTGACCAAAGCGCCCCAGACCTATGACGGCGTAGTCCAGGGCATAGCCGATATCGGCATGACAGTGCTTGCCTATTCCAGGGGACGGTTCCCGGTAGCGGCAGCCATTGACCTGCCCATGGGATATTCATCCGGTGTTCAGGCCACCAACATTGCCAACGGTGTATTGGAAACATTCGATCCCGAAGAGTTCAAAGACACGGAACTTATGTTCCTCCATGCCCATGGTCCGGGACTGCTCCATACCCGGGACAAAGCTGTTCATACCCTGGATGATTTCAAGGGCATGAAAATCAGAAGCACCGGCACCAGTGGCAGACTTGTCGCTGCTCTGGACGCATCTCCCGTGGGAAAATCCATGGGAGAAACCTATCAGATGCTGCAAAAAGGTGTTGTGGACGGATCCATGCACCCCATGGAAACCAACAAAGGCTGGAAAGTAGGGGAAGTGGTGGATTATATGACCCAGAACTTTTCAACCGCCTACACCACCACATTTGCCGTATTCATGAACAAAAGCAAGTGGAACAGTTTGACTGCGGACCAGCAGAAAACCATAAAGGAAATAAATGCGGAATTTGCCCTCAAACACGGCCAGGCATGGGATGAATCTGACGAAGAAGGTCTGGCATTCTTCAAATCCAAGGGAGGAGAAGTTATCTCACAATCTGATGCAGAAGCAGAAAAATGGGCAAAACAAGCAAAAAGTGTGGTTGATGAGTATATTAAGAGTGTCGCTGAAAAAGGCATTGATGGAAAAGCAGTTGTCGATTACATAAAAGCCAACTTATAGGTATTGTCGTATCTAAAACAGGTGGCCGGTCTTTTGTCCCAGGCCACCTGTTATCCCCGGCAACCCATTTTTTTAAACAGGATTGATTATGCGTATTATTTTCCAGGCCCTGAACAAATTTTCCGATGTTCTGAAATTGATCGGTGCCATTGCCCTCACCGCCATGATGCTGCTTACGGTTGTGGATGTTATCGGGCGGTTTTTCAAGTCTCCGGTTTTCGGTTCCGTTGAACTGGTGGGATTTTTGGCCACCATCGTGGTGGCGGCAGCCCTTCCCTACACCTATAAAATGGATGGCCATGTAGGGGTGGAAATCCTGGTGCGGCTGCTGCCTGACAAAACACAGACCTGGATTGATATTTTCACCCGGACCCTCACTTTTATCCTGTTTTGTCTGATAACCTGGCAGATGTTTTTATATGCAGAAGATATATACAAAACAGGCGAGGTTTCCATGAACCTGGAATTTCCCATCTATTATATTGTTTATCTGCTGGCGTTTGGTCTGCTGATCTTCACTGTGACCATTCTGGAAACCATTTTTCACGATATCAAGCAATTAAGAGAGTTTAATACAAAATGAACCCGACACTTATTGGCATCATTGGCATTATCATCATGCTTCTTTTATTCCTGACCCGCATGCCTGTGGCCTTTGTAATGGCCAGTGTGGGATTTGTCGGGTTCTCCATTGTGATAAATACCAATGCCGGCCTGGTCCTTTTGTCCAGAAACATTTATGAAACCTTTAATTCATATGATCTGACCACCATCCCGTTGTTCATTCTCATGGGACAGCTGGGTTTCAACTCAGGAATCAGCAAACGGCTTTATGACGCAGGCTACAAGTTTTTGGGCGGCATCCGCGGCGGGCTTGCCATGGCAACGGTTTCCGCCTGCACAGCTTTTGGCGCTATCTGCGGTTCCAGTCCGGCCACAGCCGCCACCATGGCAACCGTGGGACTGCCGGAAATGAAACGGTACAACTACAATGACGAACTGGCCACCGGATCGGTTGCCTCAGGCGGTGGCATCGGCATGATCATGCCCCCGTCCGTGGTACTCATCATCTACGGCATTCTTACCGAACAATCCATCGGCGCTTTGTTTGTGGCCGGTATCTTCCCGGCCCTGCTGGTAACCCTGCTGTTTATTATCTGCATTTACATCCGCTGCCGCATTTCACCGGATCAGGGGCCAAGAGGAGAATCCTTTTCCTGGGCTGAAAAATTTAAAGCCCTGCTGGGGCTTACTGAGACACTGATTGTCTTTACACTGGTCATCGGCGGGATATTCATCGGGTTGTTCACCCCCACGGAAGCAGCAGCTATTGGTGCCTTTGGTGTGCTGCTCATAGCTGTTGCAAGGCGGCAGATCTCATGGAAAGGGTTTGTCAAATCCCTTATGGAAACCCTGCGGACATCCTGCATGGTACTTGTGCTCATTGCCGGTGCTGTCATTTTCGGCAAATTCCTGGCAGTCACCCGTATCCCTTTTGAAATCGCAGGCTGGGTTTCCGCCCTGGAAATATCCCCGGTACTGGTTCTGGGTGTGATCCTTCTCATTTATTTTTTCGGCGGCTGTTTCATGGATGCTCTGGCCTTTGTCACCCTTACCGTGCCGATTTTCTTTCCTGTGGTCATGGAACTGGGATATGACCCCATCTGGTTCGGGATCATCATCGTCATGGTTACGGAAATGGGGGTTATCACCCCGCCGGTGGGTATCAATGTGTATGTGGTGTACGGGGTGGCAAAAAATGTTCTGAATCAGGAAGTACCCCTGGAAAAAATTTTCAAGGGCATTTTCCCTTTTCTTATCGCCGTAATCATCGGTGTTTTTATCCTCATCCTGTTCCCCAAGATTATTTTGTTTTTGCCAAACCTCATGTACTAGGATGATATGGTACCAGCCACTATTCACGGCTACTGAAATTTTTAAAACCTGTCTTTTAAAATCTACAAAATCAACTGGAATCTAAAAATCAACAAGGGGGACGGAATATTTTCCTGTCCCCCCTTGATTTTTGTGGTAGGCACGAGCGGACTTGAACCGCTGACTTCTACCGTGTCGAGGTAGCACTCTACCAACTGAGTTACGCGCCTTTACACCTTTATGTAGTTTGTCCTTTTATCAGAACTATAATTTTGTGTCAACAGAAACCAGCGCTAATATTTGCTATAGTAGCCTGCGCTTCCATATGGAGCCCCTGGTGGAGCCCTGTGAACGGACCTTCAGATCCGTTATCTCGGGCCGGTCACAGGGCTCCACCAGGGGCGGGGCTTGGGAAAAAAGTAACCCTAAATCTTTTTGGATCAGACCATGTGTTCGGTTTTGACCTCACTGCTTATTCTGCAATATTTTCTTCATCCACTGTGTCGGCAGCAGGAACATCCGCCGGCATCATAATCCGGTCCTCATCAATAAACCGGATTTTTACAAGATCGTCTGTGACTTCGCCAACTTCAATACCGAAACCTTCAAAGGTCGTGAGCATGATGCTGTCTGCAAAATGAGACGGGCTTCCTTTATAGACAAGTTCCATGACGGCCCTGTCAGATCCGATTTCCTTTGGCTGCATGTTTTGAATTTCCCCTATTTCGGCCAGCCGCTTTTTCAAAGCAATAAACCGGGGAAGAAATCCATTGCCGGTAATATCAACATCAAAGCGGGTTTCCTTTCTCAAATGCCCGGACCAGTAATTATCAAGTTTATCTGCCAGTTCCATGGCAGCCAGGTCTGCCGCTTTAACAATGGCCTGAATACTGCCTTCCCTGTCCGGCTCACTTTTGGAAGCAGCTTTGCTTTCAAAGGCCGCGATTTCCTGACCTGAAGCTACATCATAGGCGGTAAGGCGGATAAGGGCATCAAAAATTTTCTCATCCTCCCTGCGGTTGATTGATTCAGCAGCACTTGCCCGTCCGATTACGACCATATCAGCATTCACTTTTTCTGCCAGGTCCACGGCAGCATCAGCATCATAAATGGATGGAAAACGGATATCATAAAATTTGGTATCCGGTCTTTGCGGTTCCATACCGGCAATTTTAAACCGATTCTCCTTCATTATATCTATAATCCTGGTTTCTGCATGGGATTTATACGGTTCCGGATTGTTTCCCCACCAGTATCTGGGCAGCAGATCTTTTGGGGTCTGCTCTGCG
>JAWOEP010000029.1:0-5062 GCA_046482705.1 Desulfotignum sp. | reverse complement strand
GGTCCCTGAGCCGGGAGGTGACATCCACCGGCTGCCGGATCATCCCCTGTTCCAGCATGATGGCTTCGGTCTGCTTCCAGGCTTCCCGCCGGATCCGGCCCACGGCAGTATCAGGCCGGGGTTTGACCAGATCTCTTGTGGCATCCAGCTGTGCTTTCTGCACCTCCCCCTGGGTGCCTTTGTCATACTTTTTCACTGCTGCCAGGACCTGTTCCTGGTTGGTCGGATCCATGGCTGCTTCCCAGGCATCCAGCAGGCCGGCCAGAAACTGCCGCACCAGATCCGGGTGGTCAGCTGCCATCTTCCCGGATGTCACAACAGAGTTGGCCACAAAATCCACCCCAAAATCAGCCGGGTTGAAAAACCGGACCGACTCGCCTTCTCTTGCCAGCTGTTCTGCCAGGATAACACCCTGGGAATTTCGGTATACCGGCCAGAGGGTCACCTGTTTCTTTAAAAAAGGGGTAAAGTTAAATCTCACACCGGTCACCTGCACATCCCTGAGGGTGAGACCGGCCTTTGCCAGCAGGGTCTTCATGATGGTTTCATCATTGCCCCCGTAGGTGATGCCCATGCGGCAGCCCTCTAAGTCCGACAGGCGGGTGATCTGTATCTGATCGTCCCGGTAAATCCACTGCATGGGATTGATCTGGAAAATCTGGGCCAGCACCACCACGTCAGCGCCTTTTTCCAGGGCCCGGATCACCTGGTCCGCAGATGCCACCCCGAAATCCGCATATCCCAGTTCCAGCTCTTTGATAGCATCTTTTTCCGGACTGCCCTCCTTGACAGTGACATCCAGACCGGCTTCGGCAAAAAAGCCCTTTTCCATAGCAAAAATGTCGCCGGCCACGCTGGTGTTAAACAGCCATTTGAGCCGGTAATTCAAAGATATCTGCTCTGCCCGGATGTCCGGCACCCCGGCAATGCAGATGCAGACTATCATACCCAGTAGATGTCCCCAAATTTTTGTGTATCTCATAACAGCACTCCTTTGTTTTCAGAGCCCCATTTGGCTTTGACTATTTCTCCCAGGGTTTCCAGGATCCCCTGATAAACGGAAATGACAATGCCGATCATGAACAGGGCCGTGAGAATCGCAGCCAGATCGCTCTGGTACAGGGCGATGCGGATACTGTACCCGATGCCGGCATTGGCGGCAATGAATTCCGCCACAATGGTGCCTGCCATGGCCAGAGTGGCACTGCCGGCAATGACAGTGGTCAGTTTGCTCAAATTTTCAAAGGCCCGGATTTTCACCTCCAGCTGCCAGCGCATCCGGCCGGTGGCGATATAAAAATGCTCAATATCTTCCACAGGCGCTGCCATCACCCCCAGTACGGACAGCAGCAGCGGAAAATAGCAGATCATGGCGGCAATGAGCAGCCGGGACAAAAATCCGTCCCCCAGGAGGATGAAAATAATGGGAGCCAAAGCCACGATGGGGTATGCCTGGATATTATAAGCGGTCACCCGGATCATGGAACCGGCCCAGGAAGATTTGCGGCCCAGGATGCCCACAAAAAAGGCCAGGAAAATGGAAATGATCTGGCCCAGAATGGCAACAGACAGGGTGTCCATGACATCGGTGAAAAATCCGGCAGACATGTGCACCGCGGTTTCCAGGATCAAGGGGAGTCCGGGAATCACATAATCAGACAGGGACAGCCCCTTTTTCACCACCAGCAGGATGCCCAGAAACACGGCATACACGATCATGAACTGGTAAATCCGCCTAAAAAGCATTCATAACCTCCAGCATGACCCGGTCCAGGGATGGTTTTTCCAGGACGGGAATGCTGGTGTCATCCTGTCCTGATACAATTTTGCTGGGTTTTTTCCGGGACGGCTGGGTCAATACCAGGATATCTTTGCAGAACCGGGCCACCTCCATGAGGTTGTGGGAAATATATAAAAACATCTTGTGAGAGAACAGCTCTTTTACGGCCAGTAGAATGGTCTGACGCAGTTTTTCATCCACATTTGCCAGGCTTTCGTCCAGGATCAGTAAATCAAAATCCTGGAGCAGATACCGGATCAGGTTCATGCGGTTCTGCTGGCCCATGGACAGCTGGGAAAACCGTGCATCCAGCACCGGGCCCAGCTGGAAAATATCGATCAGCGCTTTTTTCAGATCCTGCCTGTCTGCCGGGCAGACCCGCTCCAGATGGCGGCCGGTGGAAGACCACCCGGGCAGGCGCTCCAGGTTGTAGGAATACAGAATGGTACCAATGCCCGGGGTCTGGATGGGCAGCTCCGGTCTGTCCCGGTAACTGGCCAGCAGTTTTGCAAAGGAGGTCTTGCCCACACCGGACGGGCCGAAGACCGCGTGAAAACCGGGTCCGTCCATGGCAAACCGCAGGTCCTGAATAACCATTGTCTCGGATTCAGGATAGGCAAAATTCAAACCGCTGCATTCCAGGCGCATCTGTTTCTCCCCGAAGGTGTCTTCACTGCCCTAAGGTTTACAGGGGATCGCTTTAAAAATCAATGGTTGATACATCCGGCAGCATGGCCTCGGCTGCCAGAAAGGTTCCGGTGCAGTTCACAGCACCGGTCCGGATCATTATCGATATAATTTCCGGCAGATGTACCGGTCATCACCCGTATGCTGAAGTTTAGGCCCTGCAAAAGAAATGAAGAATACTCGTATTGGCTTAACAGAACAAAAAAAATAGGGAAAAAGTGAGTTAGGCGCAACAATTCTTACCATCTCATGAAACAACCTTCTTGCTTCTGGTATGGATATGATGTTTTGTAGAATTTTTTTTATTCTTTTTGTTTTATAGCATTATACCAATTTTCACCCTTGTAAAGCTTATCTACACATTCCTGGCAAATACCATGGCTGAATTTTGCTTCTGAATGCTTTTCAATATAAGAATCTATCTGATTCCAATATCCCTGGTCATCTCGAATCTTTTTGCAATGCGCACAGATGGGCAGGAGACCACTGAGCTTTTTAACATGCACCAACGCATTTTTTAATTCTTTAAGAAGAAGTTCTCTTTCATCCTGAAATTCAATTTGTCTGCTTATATCTCGGGCAATATGAACAGCACCTGTCATATCCCCTTTATTATTGAATAACGGATCTACTGTAATGAGCATCCAGGTACTGTTTTTGATTTGGAGTTCTGAACTTTCTCTTTTGCCGGTTTTGATCATTTTGGGTAATGGACACCCTTTTACTGGAGATTCGGTGCCATGGGCAAGAGAGCAACAATTTTTACCAATTATTTTTTGTATTTTCAATCCAAACAATTTTTCAGCAGTGAGATTTGAGCGATAAATTTTTGACTCAAGGTCAATTATACAGATCCAGTCATCAATGGCATCAAAAGTTTTTTCCCACTCTTTCCGGTCCGATTGTTCCATGGTCTCCCCCCTTTTTGAAAAGTTCAAAAATGAAGGTTTTACTGCCATTTTGCCATGTGGAAGTTAAATATAACAAAATATGTTATATTTCCCCACTCTTTCCGTCACAGCAGCATTCGGAAAATTTTCAGGACAGTTTGAACTCAGCTCATTCGGCAATCTGGCTGTTTTAAAGCAAACCTGAATCAGATCATTTGCATAATGCATACCGAATAATAAAAATTGAGAATCAACTCTTTTATCGACTGAACCGGGAAATGTCAGATCTGTTTTTGAAGAATCTTATCATCAGTGCCGTTTGGCTATTTTTTTTTATATGTCTTCAAGCCTTCAGACGCCAACTTGGTATATCCGTGTTCATCTATAATGGTTCGGATCAGATCCTCCAGTTTTTTGTCAACTGCCGGCGTCAAAAGCTCACGCATGTTTATTCCATTTTCTTCTGCGCCCTTAACAAATAACTCTTTCATTTTTTTTATTGCAACACCATCACTGGTATTTTTAATGTCCTTAAAAATATTCTTAAGCATGGGTATGAACTCCTTGGGTATTTTGCTGGCATACAGTTGTTATTCAATAATCAGGTCAAGGTATCTCCTGTATAATGAAAAAATATGTATGCCTATCCGGTTATGCAACATTTTTTTATCAATAGCTGAAAGCATCCAGGAACACAAAAATCAACCGGTCCTCTTATTAATGCGCTGAAAGGGCATTGGAAAAAGTGGGCGCATTTTACTTTCACAAGTATGGTTTTTAGCGGGAAATGAAGCGAAACTTATTTTACTTGAAAATAATGAAAAGCCCTGATATATAAGGTCTACCTTTGGAAAAGCCGGCGTAACTCAGGTGGTAGAGTAGCTGATTCGTAATCAGCAAGTCAGCAGTTCGAGTCTGCTCGCCGGCTCCAGGAAAAAAGGTTTTTCACTCCCTTCTCACCAGGTCTGTCAGAACCAGCAGCAAAAAAAAGCCGGCGGGAAATGCCAGGACCCAGATCAATCGCAACATCCAGACAACAAATTCCGCATCTTCCATGGAAGCGATGAATTTGGGGGCCGGCATCACCATGGAAACTGCGAAGCCAAGTATGATCAGACGGGGGAGCCAGTATTTGCACCTTGTCCACATGTATGGATTATAGGGCCGAAACACAGTATTTGTAAAGATTCAGGAATATTATTGTACCATCGGAAAAAGCAGAACCGTCCAAAAATAGTAATTTCGTTACTCATTTAAAGATGTTGCATGTAAAAACCTGCCCTTGTTTTGACAACAATAATTGTGTATCAGCTGCATTGCGGAAAGCTGTCTGGTATTCCGTCTGTTTACCATCATTGCCTTTTTCCCAAACCATGCTTATTGTTTTTGCATAACCGTATAAAACAGGACATGGAAAAATGAAATATACGCATATGGCAACCCTGCTGAAATATATGGTGGTATCACTGTTCATGGTTTTTCCTGCTTTTACAACCGATGCCCGGACAAGGGATGATACGGGAAATGACAGTGATATTTCAGGCACAGTTCCGGCGCCCATTGACCGCAACAGGCCGGCGGTTTTTGAGACCGCCTCTTTTGGACTGGGGTGATTCTGGGGTATTGAATCCCGGTTCGGGATTATCGAAGGCGTGATCAGCACCCGGGTGGGATATGCCGGAGGCAGCACCAATGCACCAACCTA
>JAWOEP010000512.1:0-2665 GCA_046482705.1 Desulfotignum sp. | reverse complement strand
GTTCTGACTTTTTTTCAGCGATCAGTTTGTCTTCCAGGACCCCGGCCCCGTGAATAACAGCAGTCACAGGTCCGAATTTGTGCCTGATCTCCTCCAGGGTCTTGTGCAACGCGCTGGTATCCCGGATATCAGCAGACCAGTAGGCAGCCTGTGCCCCATGAGAACGTATCTGTGCCAGGGTGTGCAGAATCTCGCGGTTGCCGCAGATGTCCTGGTACCGTTTTTCAATATCTGCGGGCCTGGGTGTTTTCCCGGCAAATTCCCGGGTGAGGATCGCTTTTTTTAACCGGGAGGGATCCGTGATGTTTTGTGCCCATTCCGGTTCTTCCATGGGAACAGGCGACCGTCCCAAAAGCGCAATGGCAGGTGCCCAGGTTTTGGCCAGTGCCACCGCACAGGCAGCCGTCACCCCTTTGGCACCGCCGGAAATCACCACCACATCTTTGGCGGTAAGGCCTGTTTTTCCTTTTTTGACCGGCAATGCCTTGAGGGTGGGAATCATGCAGCTGTCGCCGGTGAGTCCCATTTCCACTGATCCGTTGGTCATTATCAACGCAGCGGCTGGTTCTGCAAGGGTTTTGCACGCGTGCAGGTCACAGGGCATGTCCAGGGCATGGCACAGTACATCCTGCCATTCCAGACGGGCGGTTTTTGCAAGCCCTGCCAAAGCCCCGTATACCGGATGGGTGGCAAATGCTGAATCGCCGAACCCGAAGCTGCCCCCTGAAAAGGATATGGTGGTGAAAAATGCACCTTTCTGCCGGGCAGATGCCCTGAGATGGGCCGCATTCTTGCGGGCCAGGGCAAAAGCGGATTTTACAAAATCTGCGGCTTCCCGGGTATCACTGCTGGCCCAGGTGTCCAGGGGTTTGTCCCATTTGTCCTGGACAATGACAATGCCGGCAGCATCCGGCAGTTCCGGAATGGTGCCGGCAGATATATCGATGATATCTGCTGCCAGGCCCTGGTTTTTGAATTCTTTTTTAAGAAGCCCGGCAATGCCGGGCTGGTCCTGGGTGATATAAATTTTTTTGTCTGCAGAAATCTGAATCCGGGATCCGTTAAAAAACCGGATCTGGTGGATGGGATAAGAGGGCAGGGTGACTTCCCGGCGTATCAGGTCAGGCGGTTCCCTGTCTTCCGGCTCTTTCTCCCGTAAAAAAGGGTTTTTTTTTACAGAATCCTGTGTTTCAAGTCCGCTGTCCTGTGTTTCAGGTGCGCTGTGTTCCAGAAAATCCACAATATCCCGGATGGTTTTCAGTTTTGCCATGGCATCGCCGGACAGGGCTTTTGCACCATCTCCCAGGGCCTGCTCCAGCCTGGATAAGATCTCCACCCGTTTGATGGAATCAATGCCCAGATCGGACTCAAGATTCATGCCGGGTTCCAGCATTTCTTCTGGAAAACCGGTAAGTTCACTGATGGTATCCACCAGCATCTTTGTGATTTGCGGGGTTTGGGGAGCCCCCGCCACCGGAACTGCACCCGGACCGGAATTTGCCGGCGTCTGGGAAGCAAAATGTGTATCATCCTCTGGAACAGCTTCAAGGTGTGTTTTTGTGTCAGCAGGTGCTGTATTGGAGATTGTTTGTGTGCTGCAGTCGGATTGTGGTGGCCCACAGGAGAGCGCTTGGGGGCTGGCGGCGGTTTGTGCATCAGAAGTTTTGTCAGATCCAAAAAAAGTTTTTGTGCCGGCATCCGGTGCAATGGCCCGGCAGATGTCTGTGAGGGTCCGGACAGATCCGATACTTTCCGGGGTAAGCCCGCTGGTGTCAGGCAGATGCTTTTCAAGCTCTGAGATGATTTCCACTTTTTTGATGGAGTCAATGCCCAGGTCGGATTCAATATCCATGGACGGTTCCAGCATCTCTTCAGGAAATCCGGTGAGCCGGCTTACTGTGTCAAAAAGCACCTTCTGGATGTCAGGCAGACCGGATTTTGCGGTTTTTGTATGGGCGGGATGTGTTGTATCAGGCTTTACATCATCAGGCTGTACAGCACATGCTGCCGGTGGTGAATCAGGTGCCTGCCGGGGCCTGGATTTTGTCTGTTCAGCAGAGAGGGCTGAACCACCGGCATCTGGATCACGGAAAACAAAATCCTTCACGCCTGCATCACAGGAAGCTGTATCACGGCAACCTGCTTCATTACAGGAACCTGCATGATCACGAAGACCTGAAACATCCCTTGACCTCTCCGGCATACGGGGGGCATCAGCACTGGCCTGAACAACAGGTGTGCGGGGCATCTGCTGCGGAGTTTCCCCATTGACCCTGCCCGGGGCAGCCATGAACCGGCGTGTCTGCTCCATGATGGCGGCCAGGTTGTGGCTGGCCTGGGCCTGGGTTTCCAGAAATTTTTCATGGGTTCTGGCGGTCTGGGCTTGCAGGGCCTGCATGGCTTCTAGGCCTTTCTGCACCAGAAGCATGGCATTTTGGGGGGCAGAAGGGTGCATATCAGAAGGGGTGTGCATATCAGAAGGGGTGTGCATATCAGATCCTTGTTGGCGTGCCCCGGATGTATCCGTTTGGCCTTGCTGGAAAACCGGGGCAGGATTGTCATGATTTTTTTTTGGGGGAACCTGTTTTCTTTCCGGTTCCGATATTTTTCCGGGTGCAGGTGCTTTTTCACCTTGCAATGGTTGTGCGTTTTTCAGTGGAGTTAA
>JAWOEP010000494.1:0-5833 GCA_046482705.1 Desulfotignum sp. | reverse complement strand
ACCCTTTTTCAGGACAGCATCTATATTCTGACCATGGTACTGATTCTTGTTTTTGCCGCCTTTGCCAAACCGGCCCCGGATGCCACCGGATTCTGGCCGGCCGTCTTTGCCGCAAAATGGTATATCACCATCTTTCTTTTGATTGCCCTGGGATTGATGCTCAAGGCCTGGTTCACCAAAGAAGAATGCGTTTCCTGGATCGATGCCACCTGGGGATTCGTGAAACAGATCTTTCCATTGTTGTTTGCCGGTGTGATTGTGGCAGGATTTCTCCTGGGCCGGCCCGGCCATCCGGCACTGATTCCCGAGCAGTATATCCAGACCCTGCTGGGGGGCAACTCGGTGTGGGCCAACCTGTTCGCCTCGGTGTCCGGGGCCTTCATGTACTTTGCCACCCTGACCGAAGTCCCCATTCTCCAGGGGCTTTTAGGCGCCGGTATGGGCAAGGGACCGGCCCTGGCCCTGCTGCTGGCAGGCCCTGCCCTGTCTTTGCCCAACATGCTGGTCATAGCAAGTGTTATGGGCGCAAAAAAGACGGCGGTGTTCTGTGCCATCATTGTTGTGATGTCCACCATTGCCGGCATGATCTACGGTGCGTTTGTCGTATAGTGTAAAACCAAAAATCATATCATTCATTTAAAGGAGTTGTATCATGGAAATCAAAATACTGGGCCCTGGATGCCCCAAATGCGAACAAACCGGCAAAATCGTGGCCGAAGCCCTGTCCGAAACCGGGGTGGAAGCCACTGTGGAAAAGGTGACCGGTGTCATGGAGATCGCCGGATACGGGGTTTTCGGCACCCCGGCCGTGGTCATTGACGGGGATGTCAAATGCGTGGGCAAAATCCCCAAAAAAGAGGATGTCAAATCCTGGCTGACAAAATAAATCAGGACGGTCAACTTGTTTTTTGATCCCTGAAAAACAACGCTCATGGGCCGGCCTGATATTTCAGGGCCGGCCCGCACCAAAATCAAAAAAAGAGGAGAAACAGTCATGGCGGAAACCTGTTGCGCCGCACAAGGCAACATCATGATCCTGGCCTGCGCGGGCGGGTCCAATGTGGGACAGCTGTCCAACCAGGCAGCCATTGAACTGACCCGGGAAAAGGTCGGCAAAATTTTCTGCCTGGCCGGCATCGGCGGTAATCTGAGCGGGTTTGTCCAGTCTGCAAAAGATATCGACCAGATGGTAACCATTGACGGCTGCCAGGTGGGATGTGCCAAAGCCATCCTGAAACAGGCCGGGGTCCCGTTGAAAGACTATGTGGTGATCACCGACCTGGGCATTGAAAAAAACAAAAACTTCAGCCTGAAAGCTGAAGACATTGCCAGGGTGAAATCCGCGGTCCTGGAAACCTGCGGCACTGGAGTACCGGCAGCATCCGATGGTCAGGCACCCAAGACCATGGGATGCTGCGGATGACAATAAAAACACGCAAGCACAATAAGGAAATGCCCCTGATGACCCGAACCATCTTTATGGTACATATGAAACAATGGACCCTCACCGCACTGGCCGCCTTGCTCATAGGACTGTCAGTCCTTTCGGCAGTGCCCCGGACCGCCCACGCAGAAACGGTGCAGGATCTTTATCCCCTGCTGTCGGACCGGTTTATCAAAACTGCGACCCTGACCGCTTTGGACGATGACCGGATTCTGCAAACCGACACCGGCATCGTCCTGACTCAAACCCTCATGGCCCAGACCCTGGATCAGCATGATCCACAATTAAAGGACCAGTTGGAAAACAACCTGATTTTTCTTGCGGAACAGGAAATTCTCACCCTGATCCTGGAAGATGAGGTAAAAAAAAGCGGCATGGCAGACGGCAGTGCAGTGACCCAGGAACAGATTGCCGCATTTCTGCAGTCCAAAGTGGCGAATCAGACCGTTTCCGACCAGGAGATAAAAGCCTTTTATGATGAAAACAAGGAGATGGTCGGGGGCATGCCCTTTGATCAGGTGGCAGACAGCATCAAACAATTTCTGCTGGAAAACAAACAACAAACTGCGGTCAGGACCTATATTCATGATCTGGGACAACGCCACCAGATCCGCATCGATGAAAAATGGCTGGATACCCAGTACAAAAGGATGACCGACAACCCCGTGGACAAAGCCAGGCTGTCCGGAAAACCCACCATGGTGGAGTTCGGCGCCACCGGGTGTGTCCCTTGTGACATGATGCAGCCCATCCTGGACAAGCTGGAGAAAAAATTTCCCGATACCCTGAACATCGTGTTCATCCATGTGCATGAGCACCAGGTCTTGTCCGGCCGGTACGGCATCCAGTCCATTCCGGTCCAGGTGTTTTTCGATGACAGCGGACAGGAAGTGTTCCGGCACACGGGATTTTATCCGGAAGAAGAGGTGATGAAACAGCTGAAAAAGATGGGGGTTGCCCAGTGAAACAGATCCGTATCCTCGTATATATCGTCGTCGCCGTTGTTGCCGCAGCCACCCTTTATAATACCCAGTTTAAAAACACATCCACGGCGGAGCGAACCGGCAGCACGGCGGAATCCGGAGTCAGCTATGATTTCAATGATCTGCCGGTAAAAGGCAAAGTCACCATGATCGACTTAGGTGCCACTGAATGTATTCCCTGCAAGATGATGGCCCCGATCCTGGAAAAACTGGAAAAGGCCTACCGGGACCGGGCTGTGATCGCGTTCATCGATGTATGGAAGCACCGGGACCAGGCCCCCCGGTTCGGTATCAGGGCCATTCCCACCCAGGTTTTTTTTGATCCTGACGGAAAGGAAGTATACCGCCACCAGGGCTTTATGAGTGAAGATGCCATTGTGGAACAATTAACCCGCATGGGCGTTGAAAAACCCGCCCTATAAGACAGACAATAGACCGACAAGGAGCTTCTAATGCTTGATTCTCTTTTTCTGACCGTGAACCAGTGGATGACCGGCGGCATAATGATCGCCGCTGTGGGATCCTTTATGTGGGGCATGATCAGCGTGCTGTTCAGCCCCTGCCACCTGGCCTCCATCCCGCTGATCGTAGGATACGTGGGGGGCCAGGAAAAAATGGTCCACCCCCGCCAGGCCGGTGTCTATTCCGCGCTGTTCACCTTCGGCCTGTTTATCACCATTGCCCTCATCGGCATCATCTGCGCCCTTTTGGGCAGAATGCTGGGGGATGTGGGAAACTACTGGCAGATACTGGTGGGCGCGGTTCTGGTATGGGTGGCCCTGGGCATGCTCGGGGTTGAAAAATGTTCCATGTCAGGGAGTTTTATGCACCGCCTGAAACTCAAAGGCATGACCGGGGCTTTTGTGCTGGGGCTGGCTTACGGGGTGTTGTCCGGTTCCTGCACCTTCGGGTTCATCGCCCCTATTTTGGCGCTGATCACCATCCAGGAAAAAGTGATGACCGGCATCATTCTCATCATCCTGTTCGGCATCGGCCACTGCCTGCCCATCGTGATTGCCGGCAGCTCCACTGCCCTGGTGAAAAAACTGCTGGAAAGCAGCGCCTGGAGCGGGGCCGGTATGTGGTTTCGAAAACTGGCCGGTGCCACCATCATGCTGCTGGGCCTGTATTTCATTGCCAACCCCTTTTTCCCGGTCCTGCAGACGGTATAAACCGGCAGCACAGCCCATCCGAGGTGATATGACATGCTGTTGAAGACCTATTCTCTGGAAATATTCAAATCCAAATGCCAGGCAGATGCCGAAGGAGTCCACTGCTTTGCCCATCTGGACCAGGATGTGACACAGGCCATTCCGTATCTGAATGCCGTGCTCGGGGGATTCGAGTACCTGAACGACCCCCCGGCCGTCACCTTTAAAACCCATGGCAAGCTGATTACGGTACACGGCAATAAAATTGCGGTGAACGCCTTGAAAGATGAAGCAGAAGCGGAAAAAATCGTGGCATGGCTCAAAAATGAAATCAATGCAGCCTGGGAGAAAAAAGAGAAGATAGAGCCCTGCTATACCGGGATGCCCCGTCCCGGGATCATGGAGATTCTCAAGCTGCTGCCGAAAACCAACTGCAAAGAGTGCGGCCAGCCCACCTGCCTGGTGTTTGCCGCCAAAATGGCGGAAGGGGCCAAAGGGCCTGACGACTGCCCTCCCATGGATGCGGAACAGCGCCGGCGCCTGACTGAATATATGGGCCGGTTCAACCTGGAAATGTAAACCAAGGAACCTTTTCATGGCACCCACACTTGTATGGCACCATATTGGAAATACCGCCCGCCAGGCATTTTTTATCCTGTTGATATCCGTGGCCA
This sequence comes from Desulfotignum sp., assembly GCA_046482705.1. Lineage (GTDB taxonomy): Bacteria > Desulfobacterota > Desulfobacteria > Desulfobacterales > Desulfobacteraceae > Desulfotignum. Next base: position 1,581 of record JAWOEP010000494.1, on the reverse strand, counting down.
TCGGTGCGGCCGTCAACCTTATCCGGCCGGACAGCATCCCTTTTGTCCAAACCTGGTCCATGGCGGATAAACTGGCTACAGAAGACGGCGACACCCTGGCCATTTCTCTGGAAGACGCGGCAGCCCTGTTTGCAGACAATGCAGCGGTTTTCCTGGATGCCCGGACACAGGTCGAATATGACCAGGGGCACATCCAGGGCGCGGTGAACCTGCCCTGGCATGAGGTGGACAATTACTTTGAAAACGTCATCATGACCCTGGACCCGGAAGCCACGTACATCACCTATTGCGACGGAGAGGCCTGTCCGTTGAGCCATGACCTGGCAATGCTTCTCAAGGACTTAGGATTCACCAGGGTCAAGGTGCTTGTCAACGGCTGGACCCTGTGGAAAGAACACGATCTGCCCGTTACCACCCTGTCATCCTGATCTTTCGGAGGCCCCATGCTGCAAAAAAAATCATCTCATGATGTCGCACTTACCATAGGATATCATTTTATCCGCCTGGTCATGGCTGGTGTGTTTATCTATGCCAGCATCGACAAGATCATCCACCCGGACCTGTTTGCCGAAGCCGTATACAACTACCAGGTGCTGCCAGGATACCTCGTGAACCTGACCGCCCTGGTACTGCCCTGGCTGGAACTGATCCTGGGCTTCTGCCTGCTGATCAACCGGTGGATGGCCGGGTCATCGGCCCTGGCAACAGGGCTTATGACCCTGTTTGTGGGACTGACACTCTTTAACCTGGCCCGGGGCCTGGATATCAGCTGCGGATGTTTTTCCGCAGCCCCGGATGAAAATCCCATCACTGTATTGACCCTGGTGCGTGATATATCGTTTTTGATCCTGTCACTGGGTCTGGCCCGATTGGTGTTTGTCAAAAATACCTCCCGGCAACTGATATAAATAAGTGGAAAAATCACTAAAGAACACATCACACGGCAATGGGTGAATCATTTACATCCCTGGTACTGGGAATCTTTAAAAAATGCGCCGGCCGGTCCGGATGCGAAGTGTGCCGGGAACACATGGAAGAGGACTGCCTGTTTTTTCCTGAAATGTACCGCCTCCACGACCTGGCAGAAGAAACCGGCACACCCCCTGATGAAAAGACCATGGCATCCCTGGTGGACCTGTGCACCCTTTGCGGGCTGTGCCCGTGCCAGGATATCCGGATGCTGGTTTTAAAAGCCAAGGCTGCCAGAGCCCAAGAGAAAAAACCGCCGCTGTCCGCAAGGCTTTTATCGGATGCCCGGCAGGCCGGCCAGTGGGGAGCGGCATTTTCCGCTGTGATCAATCCCATGAACCGGCTGAACCCTGTCTCGGCACTGGCAAAAAAAGCCCTGGATATCCATCCTCAAAGGTCTTTGCCCGTGTTTCCGAAAAAGCACTTTTTTGCCTGGGCCAGAAAAAGGGGGTTGAGCGCACCGGTGAAACACGCGGAAAAGGACGCTCCAAGGGTTGCCTATTTTGCCGGGTGCAGTGCAGGTTACCTGTTTCCCGATGTGGCCAAAGCAGCTGTGGGCCTGCTGGAACAAAACGGGATCCAGGTATTTGTTCCTTCCCAGGACTGCTGCAG
>JAWOEP010000462.1:0-3581 GCA_046482705.1 Desulfotignum sp. | reverse complement strand
ATCTGCGCAGCCGGCAGACCGATTTCATGGAAAACAGCTTTGACCCCATCATGGCCTATGGCCCGCATTCCGCCATGTGTCACTATAGAGCCACCAAAGATACCGATGTTCAGATTCAGGACACCGGCATGTTCCTGACAGATTCCGGCGGCAATTACCTGACCGGCACAACCGATATTACCCGCACCATCAGCCTGGGCAGACCGACTTTGCAGCAGATCCGGGACTATACCCTGGTGCTCAAAGGGCATATTGCCGTGGCAGAAGCCTGTTTTCCCAAAGGCACCAAAGGGTTTCAGATAGACACCCTGGCCCGGCAGTTTTTGTGGCAGCAGGGCATGAATTTCGGCCATGGCACCGGCCATGGGGTGGGATTTTTTCTGTGCGTCCATGAAGGCCCGGCCCGCATCAGCCCCCATCCTGTTGATGTGGCCCTGGAACCCGGCATGCTGCTGACCAATGAGCCCGGGGTTTACCGGGAGGGAGAATACGGCATCCGCCTGGAGAACATGGTGCTGGTGACAAAAGCCCGAAAAACCGCTTTCGGTGACTTTCTGGCCTTTGAGAACTTCACCTGGTGCCATTTTGAACGCGAAATGGTGGATACCTGCCTGCTCAACCAGGCGGAAATCCAGTGGTTAAACCAGTATCACCAGCAGGTTTTTGACCGCCTCTCCCCCCATCTGGCACCTGAAACAGCATCCTGGCTTAAGATGAGAACCGCGCCTCTGTGATAAAAGACCATGCACCATTCTTCAACGGTCATGTAACATGGGTTCTTTGCAGGTTATGGCGTGATTGGTCTGATGGAGAAAATGCATTTTTTCAATGGATCTGAGATATTTCTGATATGTGGTCAGGTAAAAAGACAATGGCCGGGAAAAATTTCTTCCCAGGATGCCGTCCACAAACAAACGGCTGATAAACTGTTCATGCGTCAGCATTTTTTGTGCCTGGAAAAAAATGGTCCTTTCTTCAGGGGTCAGCTGTGAAACCATCTCCACAATGGTCATTCTTCCTCTTGGCAGATACATCCAGAAGTAAAACAGGTCCAGAGAATGGATAATGACCATGACAGCAAGGTCTTTTGCTTCAGCGTTTCTGCCGGCAAAAAGGGCTTCCGGTTTTTCCAGAATTTTGAGTTCTTCGGTTTCAGGAAACAGCATTTCCAGTTTCGCATATGTGTCGAACAGATCTGAAAACTTCTTGGTAACATCCCGCTTCCGCAGTTTCAGGTTCTGGAACCGGTCCACAGTGCCTTCTATCATGCCTGCAACCGTATCTGAAGCTGCTTTGGAAATAATGGCCGCCCATGTCTGCAAAACCGTGTTGACAGACGGGATGTTGAAAAAAGCCAATATCATACCGATACCCATATTAAATACCAGTGCAACCGGTATGGAAAGGATACTTCTGAAAAAATTTCCGGTTACCATTGCTCTGGGAAGCCCGCGAAAGGCATTGTGGGCTGACAGATATATGCCGTTGGCAAAGCCCATTACCGTATACAATGCAAACGGGCTGGTCTGCATATTGATGCCCAGGGTGTTGTCCAGCAGGACTGTTTTTACCAGATAATCCAGAAGGGGTACGGAAAATCCTGTGAAAAACAGGGCATCTGTCAATCTGTCCCAGCTGACATAATTGTTCCATTTGGTCAATGAGGACCGTTTGATGCCCCCGCCGCCGAGAACCGATTGCAGGATGACCCTGAAGCCGGTAATGCCAAACCAGATGAATGCACCGAACCAGGCCAGAAGCCACCAGTCTTTGGTGAGAAAAAAGCAGACAAATGCCGGAACAAACCCCATGAAAATTTTAAGACAGTTTTTAAACCTGGTGTTGAGGTTTTTCCATGATTTCCGGATATCTTTTTTTCGGGGGCTGGAAAGCTCAAAGCCGAGATCATTTCTTATCTGTCTTCGCATGCCGCCGAGGGTAACGATATTCCCCTTTTTTTTCATATCCAGAACAAAGGATTCAAACACCCACTCTTTTTTTTTCACGAACATGATCTGATCAAGGCCGGGCAGCCATTTTAACACAGCCAGTATCCAGGTGAAAAAAGGGTGCATGTCTTCCCGGGAAAAAGCGGTCATGCGCTGGTTTACACTTATGTTTGCCGGCAGTATGCGCCTGTCTCCGGCAGTATTGTCAATTTTTTTCTGAGACCGGAAGGGAAGGGTGGTCACAATGCCGAATCCCATGCCGTGTGCCTGGTGGGCCTTTCCTGTGGAGTCACTTCCGATCCTGGATTTGATGGGGTATGCTGCATACATGTTTTTGAGGGCATTGATATCATAAAGGATATTGAAAAGTTTTTTCAGCCGGTCTGATCTGTCCGGATAATCTGCTTTTTCCACACAGGAGATTATCTGCCGGACCGATCGTTTCAATTTTAAGACACTGCCCCCGTTAATCGCTTTTTGCAGTTCATTGATGGAAAAGACATGGTCTGTTTTTCCGGAAACAAAATCTTTTAAATTGATGATTTCCAGACGGGTGACCAGTCCCTTTGATTCATACAGAATTTCGAGCACATCTTCAGGCTGCAGATTGCCCAGCTTAAGGGTGAGGCGAAAATCATAGTGCAGCTTTCCAATGGTTTCCAAAAACCGGGTATGGGTCAGTTTCAGTCGGTCAGGAATTTTTGAAGGGCCATTTTCAGCAGGTTGCGCAAAAATGTCAGGGTGCTGTTCAGGCTGTAGATAGGTCTCAATGATATCCCTGGCACTGAAACAATCCATTTTTTCTATCCAGGCTTTGATCTGTTCCTGTTTTTGGGCATCTGACCGGGTGAAGATTTCATGCAGTTCATCCAGGCGTTGTTTCATGGCCAGAACAGCCGTTTTGTGGATATATTCTGCAAGATGGGGAACAGACGGCTGGCCCGGAGATGAAAACTGTAAAAACCCATCCGGGCTGAGCGCCGGCATTGTAATATCCAGATCCCGGCACATATCATCCAGATGCATGTCATTGAAGGTTTTCAAAAGACCGAGAACATGTTTTTTCTGAAATTGCAAAACTGCCTGTCCCTGTTCCATGAATTTCATCACATGGGGTTCCGCAAGGAAACACAAAAATGCTTCTGCATCAGCAAGGCCCCGGGCAACCCAGATGAATGAAATATAGCGGTCCCGGTATCTGGCTGTAAATTCAATGCCGATGCGCAGATCAATTTCCATTATTTTTGCCGCTTCAATGAGTTCAATGGCAAACCTGGGTTCAATATAGTGGTAATATATCACCCGCAGCCTGCGGATGCCTTTTATCCATGCATCCATGATCAGATGGGTGGGGGATTTTCTTCCGGATGTATTGGCATCATGCACATGGTCATCAAATGTAATCTGGTTCCATTCTTCAGGCATTTCCAGAAGGTGGTAGTATGAAAGCAGTTTGCGTATAACCCTGGGTTTTCCGAATGCAGCCAGTCTAAAATTATGTGCCAGCTGCAGCTGGCGGGTGTCCTTGCCTTTGGCCCGCACCAGCTCCTTCATGATCTGTAAAAGCACCCGGGCCGTGTTTTTGGGCATGGGGCCGTCAGCTGTATCCAGCACCGCGTCTTTCAGTGCCTT
>JAWOEP010000436.1:0-2837 GCA_046482705.1 Desulfotignum sp. | reverse complement strand
AACATATCAGACAACACTGTCAGGGAACGGTTCAGGTTCTGCCGGTTAAACACCTCCAGGCTCACGGTGCCTTCATAACCTGCCAGCAGACTGCGCACCAGATGCATCTGAGATGGCGCAAGATGATCCAGGCTGGTATGGTCCTTTTTTCCTGTTGGGGAACAGGCAACCCCATGAAGATGGACCAAAGCCAGGCGGTCCTTGAACATTTTAAAACTATGAGCAAGGTCATAATCATAAAGAAAATGGTGGCCTGCATCAATACAGATACTGACATCATGGGCTTCTGCCAGAGGATGCAGCAGGGCAGGCAAATAATCCAGTGTTTCCACCGATACCACCCGGGGATCGCCCAGAAGTGTTACCAGGCGGTTCAGACCATCCCGGGCACGCGCCTGCCAGGCGGTAATCTCTTTTTTATCTCTTTCAAACCCCATTTCCAGATGAAGGGTGTGGGTGGAAGGAGATAATGGTGCACACAGCTCCACCACCCGGGCCATGGTATCAGCCGCTTTTTGCCGGTCCTTGGCCGCACTGCCGGTAAGGCTGACATCTGTGGGCAGATGCACATTATAGCCCACACCCAGATCCCGGGACAGGCATGCCAGCTCGGCAATATCTGCACGGGTGGGCAGCACGGTTTCAGGGATGCTTTCAAACACCAGCAGTTCGATCTCATCGACGAGCCCACCTGTTTTGCGGACATTGGGAACAATATGGTCTGGATAAATAAATGAGGTGGTACCAAGGCGAAACATACGTTGGATCTTCATTATCCCCCTCCTGCCGCCTGGTGCAGCACGGCCAGGAAAATGGCGGCCAGCAGCCCTGTCACCGCAGCTGCCTGCATGAGCCGGCAGGCAGAAGCAATGGCTGACACATCCGGATCATCAAAGGCTGCGCCAATATAAGGTTTGTCCACCTGTTTGCCGTGGTAGATACCAGGCCCTCCCAGGCGGAGGCGCAAGGCCCCGGCAAAGGCTGCCTCGGGAAATCCCGCATTGGGGCTTTTGTGCTGCCGGCCCTGGGAAAATCCGGTTTTCAACGCCCCGGTACCGGATGCTGCAGGCACAAAAAAGGCAGCTGCCCCAATCACAAAAACCGCCAGTCTGGCTGGAATAAAATTGGCTGTATCATCGATGCGGGCGGCTGCCCGTCCGAACAAGGCATATGTATCATTGTTATATCCCACCATGGAATCCAGGGTGTTGACCATTTTATAGGCCACAGCACCGGGCACCCCCAGCACCAGTGCCCAGAAAAGCGGGGATAAAAAACCGTCCACAAAATTTTCCGCCACCGTCTCAACCCCGGCCCGGGTTATGCCCGGTTCATCCAGGGTCCGGGTTTCTCTGCCCACAATCATGGAAAGGTTGCGCCGGGCTGCGGGCAGATCTTTTGCCCCAAGGGGCTGTGCAACAGCAAGGGCTGCGCCTTTCAGGCTTTTAACGGAAAAACAGTAAAACAGCAGCAACACCTGAACACCCAGGCCAAAAAAAGGATGGGCCCGGCCGGCTGACCAGACCAGGGCCAGGGCCAGAAAATAAGCGCAAAGAATCAAAAAAACAGCAAATACCGCGCCCGCTGTAAACTGATTGATAAAAAACCGCCGGAAACGGGGTTCGAAAAACCCAATGGCCCGGCCCATGTATACCACCGGATGGGGCAGGTTGCGTGGATCACCCAGAAAAAAATCCAGGATAAAGGCGGCCAAAAATATATACCAGACAGTTTCAACCACGGGCCAGGGCCTTTTGGAGGCTGCGGGCAAGGGCCATATTGGTTTTCCGGTCCTTGAGGGAAAACCGCACATACCGGGAACCAAGGCCGGTAAAATTGCTGCAGTCCCGTATCAGAATCCGGTCTGCACCCACCTGCCGGCACACCCGGGGCGCGGTGTGGTGCATCAGATTTGCCAGGATAAAACAGGTGTGGCCGGATACAGGTGCAAGATCCTTCAGATCTGCCACTGCATCCAGAAAATGCTGTTTTTCTCCGGCAATGTAAGCCCGGGTTTTTTCATAAAATGGCCCAATCTGTTCCGGGTGGTCAAATATATCTGTGATCACCGCCTGGGCCAGGGCATTGACACTCCAGGGCTGGTAATAATGCATGATACTGTCAACCAGGTGCTTTGCCCCGCTTAAAAATCCGGTGCGCAGCCCGGGAATGGTGAAAATTTTCGACATGGAGGACAATACCGCCAGGTTGTCATAGGGGGTGCCATGAATCAGGGAAATGTCACAGGCCCGCTCCACAAAAGGAAGATAAGATTCATCCACCACAAAACACACATCAGGATGCCGGCGTGCCAGGGTGGTGATGAACTCTTTTTCCACCAGCACACCCGTAGGGTTGTTGGGGTTGCAGATAAATACCAGATCAGCTCCGGCAGCCATGTCTGACACCGCTTCCAGATCGGGTAAAAAACCGTCTTCTGCTTTTGCCATGCAAAAGGCAGGGACAATGCCGTGCATGGCGCAGGCATCTGCGTAATCAGAATAGGTGGGTCCCAGGATCACCACTTTTTTCGCATCCAAAGCTTTGGGGATAGTATAGATAAACCAGGTGGTGCCGCTGCCGGCAATCACGGTGTCCGGATCAATATCATGGTACCGGGCAAACCCTGAGGTCATGGACCGGGCATCCGGCTCAGGAAGCGCATGGATGGCTGACAGGTTTTCCAGTATAACGGTTTTGATCCGTTCCGGGGGCCCCAGGGGGTTGAGGTTGGCGCTCATGTCGATGATGTCATCTGCAGAACACCCCAGTTCTTTTGCCAGTCCTGCTGTGTTGCCGCCATGGCCGATAATCATGATACGATCCTTTTCACAGAA
>JAWOEP010000354.1:0-14857 GCA_046482705.1 Desulfotignum sp. | reverse complement strand
CTTTTGACTTCAGTTTTCCCCCCCAGGGGCCGGAATTTTTTTTCCTGCAGGGCCCTGAGAAATTTTTTCTGGACATCAAAAGGAAGCTCCCCTATTTCATCAAGAAACAGGGTCCCTTTGTCCGCCATTTTCATCAACCCTGTTTTTTCCATATCCGCGCCGGTGAAAGCCCCTTTTGTATGACCGAAAATCGTACTTTCCACCAGGTGCTCGGGCAGGGCCGCACAATCCACCACCACAAACTCAGCTGTGGTTCTTTTGCTGTTGGCATGGATGGCTTTGGAAAAAAGCTCTTTTCCGGTGCCGGTCTCACCGGTTACCAGTACCGGAATATCGCTGTTTGCAGCCTTGGCCACCTGTTTCAGGCATTGCGACATCACATGGCTCTCTCCGATGATCCCTTCCCTGCTGACCGGCCCTTCCGGACTTTTGGTCTTTTTCTGCCGGCGGTATTCCACCGCCCTTTCCAGGGCAAATCTGAAATTTTTGGAAGACCCGGTTTTGGAAATATAATCCCAGGCCCTGGATTTCATGGCGATTTCCGCCCCGTCAACATTTTCATCCGCTGTGATAATAATAATTTCCGGTGCAAACAGATGCTGCCGGATAGTGCTTATGGCCTCAAGGCCGTTACCGTCCGGCAGGTTTACATCCAGAAAAAGAATATCCACGCTGTGTGAAAAAATTTTTGTCAGGCCCTGTTTCAGGGTCAGTTCATAAGAAACCTCATACCCCATGCCGGTGAAGATTTTGGACAGGAACCTGCACACCTGTTCATCGTCATCAATTATCAGTACATCCGTCATTCTGGTATCATCTTTGTTCATTGTCCTGATTATCCGTTATTTATATACTGCCGGTGCCTTCACTGCCGGTGCCTTCATCCTGATAAAAATCAGAATAATATTTTTTCAGACACTCCTGGCAGATGCCGTGGCTGAATTTTGCATCGGAATGTCTGTCGAGGTAGCTTTCTATCTGGTTCCAGTATCCTTTGTCATCCCTGATTTTTTTGCAGTGGGAACAGATGGGCAAAAGCCCGCTGAGCTGTTTCACATTGGCCAGGGCTTTTTCCAGTTTTTGTCTTGTTTTTTTCAATTCCGTGATATCGGTTATCATTAAAAGCAGTTCCGCTTTATCCGGACCGTCATTCTCCTGCTTTTCAATGTGGGAAGCTGCCTCCATCTGTACATGACAGATCCTGCCGTTTCCTGTAGTAATGTCTGCCTCGATCTGTTTGCCGGCGGGATTTTTGAAAAATGCCGTGAACCGTGCCCTGAAAACAGCGGCATCTTTTGGGGACAAAAGATCGGCAAATGCCAGGCCCTTTTTGTTGATCTCCGTGTTCTGGAGCAGACGTGCAAACGTGGAATTGATCTGTTTGATAATACCGGCACTGTCCAGGATCACATATCCCACAGGTGCATTGTCAAACAGGCTGACATACCGGTTTCTGGTATCTTCCATGGTTTTTTGCACATGTCTGAGTTCTTCGTTCTGGATTTCCAGCTCGATCTGGTGGATCTGCAGTTCTTCCACCAGGTTGCGGATATCTTTTTCACTCATGTGCGCAAGGTTTTCCAATGGATTGTCGCACCGCTTTTCAGCCTGTTGCCGCAGTTTTTTCTTATATGCTTCTGATGCCATTCTCACCTGCTCCTGGTATTTTTTTTCACATACTGTTTTTTCATATGTCCTGTGTATCTGTTTTCCGGTGCATGGATATGGTATCGGTGATATCTTCAAACATGGCAAACACCTGAAACGGTCTGTCTTCTCCTTCATTGAATTCAGGGATGGCATCCACCTGTATCCATCTGTGCTCCTGGAGCCGGGGATGAAACACTCCCATGACAAACTGCCTGACCGGCCTGCCGGTTTCCAGGGCGACCATGGACGGGTGCTGGGGTCCGGGAAGTTCTGATCCGTCCGGTTTCAGGGCTTTCCAGTCCGGGTCCATGGAGGTTCTGCCGTTCATCTGGTCAAGGGTCAGGCCCAGAATTTTTTGTGCCGCAGGATTGGCGGAAATAATCCGGCCGTCTGCACGCTGGTACACCACCCCCTGGTGCATTCTTTCAAAAAGTGTATTGTATTTGAGCTGGGCCTCTTCCAGCCTGGTGGACATTTTCTGCTGGTCTGTGATGTCTTCAAAGCTGACAGCCAGCTTGTTTTCCGGGAGGGCAAAAGCCACCACCCGGTAGATGCCTGAATGGGCATCATCTTCATATGTCAGGTCATCCAGACGGCAGGGAGTTCTTGTGAACAGGGCCTGTTTAAAACAGTCATAAATGCCCAGCTCCTTTGCTTTGGGCCAGATCTCCTGAAAAGATTTTCCCTGCCACTGGGAAAGGGTGATGCCGGTGAGCTTCTGGGCTGTTGGGTTGGCGCTTTCCAGAATCAGATCGCCCGCGCCATTCACGGTGTAAATGAACAGGCCGGCCGGCATGTGGGCCACAATATCACTGGATATTTTCCGGGTCTGGATCAAATCTTTTCTGGTCTGGTCCAGTTCCGTGGTATCCACAAAGGTGAGCATGAATCCGGCATAGGTGTCGGGCCCGATATGGTAGGGCAGAATATGGATCAGATAGGTAAGATCATCATGGTCCTTTTTTTCCAGAGAGATCCCTTTGTTGTTCTTCTGGACGGTTTGCACGGCTTCAAAGGCATCAAAATCAATGAGGTGGTGAGACAGATGGTTTATGGGTCTTCCCATGTCCTTGTCCAGAATATTGAATATTTTGGTGATGCCTGGTGAATATTTGCGGATTTCATAGTTTTCATCCAGGATCAGCACCTCGATACCGGAACTTGACAGCAGGTTTTCCACATCATTGCTCATCTGGGTCAGCTCGATGATCTTGGTCTGGTATTCGGAATTGACCGTGATCAGCTCTTCATTGGTGGACTGCAGCTCTTCGTTTGTGGACTGGAGTTCTTCATTGCTGGCCAGAAGCTCTTCATTGGTTGCCTGGAGTTCTTCATTGGATGTTTCAAGCTCCTCTATGGTGGCCTGGAGATTTTCATTGGAAAACTGGAGTTCCTGTTCAAGGTCGGCAATTCTCTGCTGGACATCCGCCTCAAGATCATAGGTTTCAATGGTATTGTGCTCGGTATTTTCCTGTTTTTTGGTCTCTTCGAAAAAAACTGCTGCAAGGGGGTCGGCGGATTTCTGATCCGGCAGGGGAAGAATGCGCAGCCGCACGGTTCTGGTTTCGTTTTTCTGTTTTATTTTGACATTGGAATACACCAGCTGCTGCTTGGTCCTGAACACTTTCTGTATCCCTGTGGCAAGGGGAATGGCAAGCTCTCTTACTGCCATTTTTGTGATATCATACACCACCCTGCCGGAAGGTACCTGAAAATAGTCCCTGGTTTCACCAAAAATATGCAGCACTTCCATCTGCTGGTTCACGATGGCGGACAGGGGCAGGTATTCATCTTCCAGGGCCCGCACATACCGGTCCATAAGGTTGGCAGCATCTGTGGGATGCTGCCTGCGGCGCTCCCTGTAGGGAAAGGAAAACGGCTGGGGGCCTTTGTCTTTTTTTTCCTGTGTGGACACGGTATCTGTCATTTGCAGATCCGGGGAAAGTTTGCCTCTGGACCGGTAAATTTTGAATTTCTGGTGCACGGTTTCAAAACAGTCGGTCATGTTGCCGATGGTTTCACTGGTGCCCAGAAACAGGATGCCGCCCGGATTCAAAGAAAAGTTGAACATGCGCATGGCTTTTTCCTGGAGCACCGGCTGCAGATAAATCAGCAGATTTCTGCAGGAGATCAGATCGATTTTTGTAAAGGGCGGGTCCATCACCAGGTTGTGCTGGGCAAACACAACCATTTCCCTGATATTTCTGGCAATCTGATAATTATCACCCTTGCGGTAAAAATATTTTCCCAGCAGCCGGGGGGTCAGATCTGCAGCAATGCTCTCCGGATACACGCCGTTGCCGGCCTGCATCACCGCATCCCTGTCCAGGTCTGTGGCAAATATTTTAATGTCTTTGTTTTCACCGGTTTTTTCCATCACCTCCTTTGCCAGAATGGCAAGGGTATAGGCTTCTTCTCCGGTGGAACAGGCCGTGACCCAGAACCGGATCTCCCGGTTTTTTGTGTTGCTTATCAACTGGGGCAGGCAGGCTTCCATCAGCTCCTTCATAGGGGCCGGGTCCCTGAAAAAACTGGTGACGCCGATGAGCAGTTCCCGGTACAGGGTCATGATCTCCACCGGATACTTTTGTATGTACCGCACATAATCATCCAGGTCATTGATCTGGTTGACGGTCATTCTGCGCTCGATGCGCCGGGAGATGGTGGATGGCTTGTAATAGGTGAAATCCACTTTGGTGCGTTCCCGCAGTTCTGAAAATATCCGGGTAAGCCCTTTCTGGTCCTTGATGAGATTCCTGGATTTTTCTTTTCCCGCCACATAGGGATGGTCGATAAAGGCCAGCAGCTGGGCCGGCATTTTTTCAGGGGGCAGCACAAAATCAGCAACCCCGGTTGATATGGCGGCCCTGGGCATGCCGTCAAACTTGGCAGTGGTGTCATCCTGGACCATGACCATGCCGCCCTGCTCCTTGACCGCCCGCACCCCCCGGGTACCGTCACTGCCGGTACCGGATAAAATAATGGCAATGGCCCGGTCTGCCTGGTCTTCTGCCAGAGATTTCAAAAAGATGTCAATGGGCAGATTCACCCCGCGGATATTGTCTTTTTCCTTTAGGATCAGTTTGCCGTGAAAAATAGACAGATTTTTTTTGGGGGGAATCATATAAATATTATTGGGCTTCACCTGCATGCCGTCGGTACACCTGTGCACGGGAATTTTTGTCTTCTTGGACAGCAATTCCACCATCAGGCTTTTGTAGTCCGGAGACAGGTGCTGAATGACAATAAATGCCAGATTGCTGTCCTCGGGCATATGCGAAAAAAATTCTTCAATGGCTTCCAGCCCGCCGGCAGAAGCGCCGATACCCACATAATGAAATCCAGGATCCAATGTTTTGTCTTTTTCCATTTTCCCATTCTTTTTTAGAATTTAGGTTTGCCGCAATCTTTTTTAAAAGTTGAGGAATTTACCATAGCATGAATATTAATATTTTTTAAAGCCTAAATCTTTCACACCGTCAATCCAGGGTTACTTCAGCAATTTTTGCAGGGAGGAAAACATTTTCTCCCTGCAGCCATCGTTCTGAAGCAGTATCATCTGTAAACAAAATTTCCAGAGCCCTGATAAATCCAACCTGAAAAGATGCCAGCCCCCTTTGGGCCGCAACCTGAATCAGCACGGAAGAATACAGGTCCACACTTGCCCGGTAAAGGGGAAAACACGGTACCTGGATCTCCATGCCCTGATCGTATCCCTTGCGGCAGACCGCTTCATCCAGGGAATGAAACGCGCGGCAGGAAAAGGGACGCAGTCCATATATCAGACACTGGTATGCACCGTCCACATCCAGAAAAGGACAGTGACAACGGGACCTGCGCCAGAAGTTTTCATCCAGGATATCGCCTCTGCCAGAAGTGTTAAGGATACGGTGTTTCAAAAAAATCAGGCCTTCCGGCGTGGCCTGTGCCCTGATTTCATGGAAAATCACCAGGGCTTCGGGAATGGACACCCCTACCCGCAAATGGCAGCACCAGGCACACCCGGTATCACAGGCAGCTTCCCGGGGCAGTGGGACCAAACATTTTACAAAACGGTCAATGGCACCTGCAAGGACCGGTACATGAAGGCCCCGTGTGTCCAGCAATTGGGATAACTGTTTCATGGCAGTATTACGGATCCCGGCCAGCAGTGCCCTGGCCCGATCCGAGTCCGGAGAAAAGCGGGTATCATCCATGGTTTTTATCTCCACTGCTGTATGCTTCATTTTTTTTTTGGCCTGGCCCTGCGGGTGGCCGCAGCAGATAAGGGGTCATCCGGCCAGAAATGTTTGGGATAACGTCCTGCAAGGTCTTTTTTTACCTCTTTATAGGTGTTTTTCCAGAAATTTTCCAGATCCCGGGTCACCTGGACCGGCCTTGCCGCAGGCGACAACAGGTGCAAAGTTACGGCAATTTTTCCATTTGCCACTGTGGGGGTTTTGGTGCAGCCGAACATTTCCTGGAGCCGCACCGCCAGGACCGGTGAGGCCAGAACAGTGCGGCCGTCCGTATATGCCACAGGGATGCGGGAGCCGGACGGAACCGTAATGTGGGAAGGGGCCAGGTCATCCACCCTCTGCCGGTCTTCCCGGGACAAAAGCGACATGACTGCCCCTGCCAGATCCACCTGTTTCAGGTTTCGGGCAGACCGGGCATGGGTGAGAAACGGTCCGAGCCAGGCAGGCAGATTTTCCGACAAAGCCTGGTCGGACAAATCCGGCAGGCCTGTGATGCCGGCATGCTCCCGCAAAAAGTTTACCCGGTGCCGCAGGTGTGTCAGCTTGCGGGTCCAGGGAAGGGATGGCAGCCCCATCCGGCGGATGCCGGCAATCATGGCTGCCTGGACCGTTTCTGGCGGCGGATCCGCCAGCGGACGTTGTTTGATGAGAATGTGCTTAAACCAGGTCTGGGTCATGGCGGTCACCACCTGTTTATCCTGATCCCATACCACAAGATCCCGGGTCTCCATCCTGGCTGCAAACACCTGTTCCAGATCCTGCAGCAGAACAGGGGCTGCCAGGAAAATCACCGCATTTTCCGGGTGTCCCTGCACATGGGCCGCCAGGATGTAATCATGGCCTGCCACAGTGTTGGGTGCTTTGAAATATGCCCCGGAACCCGAGGCCATGACATAGGACAGCGGTCCCCTGCGGCGGGCCACCCGTTCAGGAAAGGCCAGGGCCAGGGTGATGCCGGCTTTTTCCGGATCAAGTTTTGTCTGTTTGATGTGCATCTTCCTGGCCAGGCGGCGGGCGCTTGCGAGGATATTTTTTGCCTGACTTTGGCGTATCTCCTGATCCTGGTGCACCTGCCGGCCATGGTACGCATCCTGGTCCCGGTTTTGCCCTGCCCTGGCGGCTTTATTCTTCTTTTTACACATCACAGCCAGCATTTCCAAGCGCACCCGGATATCCGGGTCATGGGACCTGCCGGTCATCATATCTTTTTCCTCCAGCACCGCTGCCAGGCAGCAGGCCAGAAACCCATTGCCCTGCCTGTCTGCCTCCAGAATCATATGGGCCGGCCGGGGGTGTATGCCTGATCCGGCGACAGCCCGGCCATGGGGGGTGATGCTGCCCTGGTCATCCAGGGCACCCAGAAGGTACAAAAGATCCCGGGCCGCGGAAAACTTTTCCCGGGGCGGCGGATCCAGCCATGTGAGATCTTCCGGGTGCCGGGCTCCCCACAGGGCCAGTTCCAGGGCAACCCCGGCAAGGTCCTGTTCCAGGATTTCCGGCCGGCTATAGGGAACCAGACCTTTGTGCACATGTTCCGACCAGATGCGGAAGCACACCCCCGGCCCGGTGCGGCCGGCCCTGCCCCGGCGCTGGTCTGCCGATGCCCGAGACACAGGCAGGG
The DNA here is from genome assembly GCA_046482705.1 of Desulfotignum sp. Lineage (GTDB taxonomy): Bacteria > Desulfobacterota > Desulfobacteria > Desulfobacterales > Desulfobacteraceae > Desulfotignum. The sequence continues at coordinate 7,348 of JAWOEP010000354.1, read as the reverse complement.
TCTGCAGACGGGTAAGTCCTGTGCCCGGAAAAAACCTGGGTTTTCGCATCAATCCAGAATCCACCACAATGGTTATCCCTTCAATGGTCAGGGAGGTTTCTGCAATGGCTGTGGCCAACACCACCTTACGCATCCCGTTTTTTGACGGCGCCAGAGCAGCCCATTGTTTGTCAAAGGACAGAAGACCGGACAAGGCAAACACCTGAACACAGGGGCTGGTTTTTCCTGCCAGAAGCCGGGCTGTCTGGCGGATTTCAGCCGCACCGGGCAAAAACACCAGGATGTCTCCGGAATGCGCTGACAAGGCCGTCAGTACAGCGGCGGCGCAGCCTGCCAGCACCTGGCCGAACCGGCCGGGTCCAGACCGGCCGGAAGCCGGGGGCAGGTACACTGTCTTAACCGGCCACTGCCGCCCCCGTGAAACAATCACCTGGACCGGGTCCAAAAGCGCAGCCAGGAAAGTGGTATCCATGGTGGCGGACATGACCAGAATCCGCAGGTCCGGCCGCAGCACTTCTGCCGACTCCAGGCACAGGGCCAGCCCCAGATCGCTGTGGATATGGCGTTCATGAAATTCATCAAAAATCACCAGCCCCACCTCTTCCAGGGCTGGATCATTCTGAATCATCCTGGTGAGGATGGCTTCTGTGACCACTTCGATACGGGTGGCAGGACCGACTTTTGTTTCCATGCGGATCCGGTACCCCACGGTCTGTCCCACAGGTTCTTGGTGCAAATTGGCCATGAAATGTGCACAGGCCCGGGCTGCCAGCCGCCGGGGTTCGAGCATGAGAATTTTTTTGCCTGCCAGCCATGCCTGGTCCACAAGGGCCGGAGGCACCCGGGTGGTTTTGCCGGAACCGGGCGGTGCCTGGAGAATGGCCCTGCCGGTGTGCGCCAGGGCGTTGATGATCCGGGGCAATACTGCAGCTACCGGCAGATCCGGCAGGAGATCAGGCATATTGGATTTTTGCCCTGTATGGGAAAAGAAATGTGATTGTCTGTTGTCCTTCATTAATTTTTGGGGTAATACACGGGGTAATGAATTTCACTTACAACAGGAGCCACAACCATGACATCCCAATTAAAACAAATTGTCATTCCCAAGGAAAAAGCGGTTTTCTGGCTGGACAAAAACGGCATCTGGCAAAACAAACATGGAAAATTCGAGCATCCCAAAATCATCTCATACTTTCACAAATCCATCCGCAAAGATGACCAGGGGTACCATGTTTTTCAAATACGGGACCAGTGTGAAGAAAAAGTATACTTTCCTTATGAGGACACGGCCTTGTTCGTTTTTGACATGAAGGGCTCCCGCACCCTGGTTCTCAACACCACAGAAACCATCTCCCTGGATCCATCACAGCTGTTCACACGCAATGACAATCTGTATATCCAGACCCCTGAGCACTGCATCAAATTCGGCCAGCGGGCATTGATGAAACTGTCCAGAATGCTTTTGGAAAAAGAAGAGCGCCTGTTTCTGGTACTGGACGGTACTGCCCATGAAATCCAACATAAACCGGATTAGCAGTCCACCCCAGGGTTGCTACCCGCTAAAAGCTAACAGCTAACAGCTAATTAATGACACTCCACACAACTGACAGGCCCGGCTGCCGGCAGATCTTCTTCACTGGTGATTCCCGCTTTTTCAAATGATGTGCGCTCTTTTTGCAGCTCCCGATGGCAGGGCAGACAGGTATTGTGATACGCTGCCAGATAATAGTACACATTGGCGGGATCCTTGATGTCTCTGGTGGAGGGATCCGGTTCCAGCTGGTCATGGCACCCTTCAGCTGCACAGCCCTGGACCTCATCTTCTCCATACCATTCATGGTGGCATAACTGGCAGGCATAGTCAAAATGGGCCCCATGGGGAAAATCCACTGCTGCCCGTTCGGCATCCACCCCTTCAGGCGCCTCTATGGTCAGGGTGCCCAGGGGAACAGGCAGCATCTCCAGATCATTTACCGGTTCTGCATGGGGCTCGGGATGGCAGCCTTCACAGGCAATGGGTCCGGTGTATATTCTTTTACTGCCGGCGGCTTTCTGGTTTTTTTCTTCCTGCCGGTGGCAGTCTATGCAGACCTGATGATAGGCGCCTGCCAGAGATTTAACCCGTTTTTCCCCCAAAGGTGTGGTACCGGGGGGCTTTGCCCACAGGTTTTCATGGCACCCGGCTGCTGCACAGCTTTGTACCGGACCGGCCTTATCCCATTCATGGTGACAGTCTTTACAGGCGTATCCAAAATGCAGTGAATGGGGAAACACAACCGGTGAGAGCTGCGGTTCGCGTTCAGCATCCGGGGGGGCGGTTATGGTCATGGTACCGGTGGGGAGCATCAGCTGTTCAGGGTCTTTATCAGCCATTACCAGGTGCTGACCCAAAATTACCATCAACACTGCAATGCAGCAAACCAAACGCGCATATGATTTCATCGTGTTCCTCCAGTCTATAATATTCATCAGGATATTTTTACCGCCTTTAATGCCCAGCCGGGTATGTGCTCTTTTTATCTGTCACATGATCTATATAAATTGTTGGCAACAAAATCAATATGTAATCCCCTGTTTTTTTGTCCGGCAGCACAAAAACCGGCATTTTTTACATTTTTCTGTGCACAATACCGGTCATGAGACATCCCGGGGGGGGCTTGGTCATAAATTTGAGGCATTTCATGTGAAAGCCGTCAGCCATCAGCCATCAGTATTCAGCTAACAGCTAACAGCTAACAGCTAACAGCTAACAGCTAACAGCTAAAAGCTAAAAGCTTTCAATGTTATTGACAAACCCTGATTCAGCATAATTTTACAAAAAGGTGCCTGGTTCATGCAGAACCATTGGCCTGACAGAGAAAAGCACATGAATGGTTTGATATATGTAATGCGCAGCGTGTTATACCTGCGGTATTTTTTCCATAAAATCACGGCCACTGGATCATTTGGCCACCAGCATGCCCGGTGGGAAAAAACACTGGAAAAATCTTGGGTGAATCCGGTAAAAGCCGGACTGTACCGCCACCATGTAAGGCAGTTTCACGAATCATCGTGTTCAGTGGCATCAGTGGCCTGTGTGGTGAACACCCTTTTGGAAATCCAGGGCCGTCTGCCCCGGACAGCCTTTACCCAGCAGGATCTGCTGGAAAGGGTTACCACGGCCCACTGGAAGGAACGTATGGGCCCCAACGGATACCGGGGACGGCGGGGATTGCCCCTGGCAGTACTCGGGCAGGTGGTGAAAACCAGCCTGGACATCTTTGGTATTGCCCACCAGGCAGTGGAGGTGGTGGAAGCAGTAAGGGCTCCGGACAAGATGAAAGCCTGCCGGCAGGAGCTGTGGTCCAGGCTTGAAACGTTTGAAACCCGGGCAGACGGCATCATCATCGCCCATTTTGACCAGGGCAGCCTGCTTCCGGAATTGAACATACCCCATATATCGCCGGTGGGAGGATTTGACCCGGAAACAGGCAGGGTCACCCTCCTGGATGTGGACACCTCTGTGCCGCATCCCTATACGGTCGGTTTTGATACCTTCTACAAGGCGATGTCCACCCATTACCATCATCTTTTTCATCTGTTCGGTTACGGGCGGGGCGGGTATGTGTATATCAGGCTGTAAACGCGGGGGGGGTCAGGCTTGCCTGACCCCATTATCGGTTATTCTTTGGGTTTACCCATCACTTCGGCAAACATCTCCATATCCCAGTCACGGGCCGCAGCCACGTTCTGGCGGAACTTGAGAAAATCAATGGTATCCTGGCCGGTGATCTTCTTGGTATTAAAGGCGCCGAATCCCAGGAACGCCTCACCGCTCATGTTGGCGGCCAGCCAGTGGCGGTGGTCGTTTTTCATGGTGTCCCAGAAAAATTTCTTTTTCTGGCGGACATCCTCGATGGATTTCACCAGGCAGGCCGGGAACAGGTTGGCAAATCTCCAGATTATCTTGTCCACTTCCTTGTCCAGCAGTTCGAAATCGGCATTGGCCTGGTGCTGTTTGACCAGGGCTTTTCCTTCTGCCAGGGCATCCCCGGTTTTGTATTCACCGTATACAATCTCACCGTCCTTCACATAGGTGTCGGTTTCAATCATGGGGTTTCTCACCCATTTGCCGTCAATTTTCAATACCGGCACCACCTTGGAAATCATGCCTTTCATTTTCATTTTATAGGCAGACCACATTTCGCAGGACACGCAGTTATACATGGCATCTTCCATGGTGAGAAACCAGGGCAGAAAATCCGATGACCCGCCGGCCGGAGAAGACCCGTGTTTGGGGCCTGCCTGGCCGAAAATGGCAAGGTCTGATGAAATGGCAAGGTCACAGGCCAGGCCGATCTCCTGGCCCCCGGCGACCCGCATGCCGTTGACCCGACAGATGACGGGTTTGTGGCAGGTCAGGATGGCGTCCACCATGTGGTTGAAAAGCTCCATGTACTGGCCGTATTCATCACAGCGCCGGGAATAGTATTCTGAATATTCCTTGGTGTTGCCGCCGGTGCAGAAGGCATAGGGACCTACTGCTGTAAAGACCACGGCGATGACGCTTCTGTCCAGGGATGCGTTTTCAAATCCGGCGATGACACCCTTGACCATGTCCGTGGTATAGGAGTTGTACTGTTTCGGATTGTTCAGGGTAATCCATGCCACGTACAGATCCTTCACCTCGTTGCCTTTGGGATCGGTCAACGGTTTTTTCTCAAAAATCACGCCGGGTGCTTCGGTGCTCCAATAGGGATTTCTGTGTAATGAATGGTCTTTTGCCTCGTTATCTCTGGGCATCCACTCTAAAGCCATAGGTTCCTCCTTGTTTTTCTAAATTATCGGTATTCATACCTGTGTTTTCTAAAAATGCACCAATGTTATCCGATATAGCCGCCGTCCACTCCCAGCACCTGGCCGGTGATATAAGAGGCATCATCCGAAGCCAGAAATACAAAAGCAGGGGCGATCTCTTCGGGTTCGGCAAACCGTCCCAGCTGGATCCGGCCTTCATATATTTTGCGCAGCTTTTCATCGGACTGGAGCTTGCCGGTCATCTCGGTCTTGGTGATGCCCGGGCAGATGACGTTCACAGTGATGTTGTACCGGCCCAGTTCCCGGGAAGCGGATTTGGAAAATCCGATGATACCGGCCTTGGCCGATGCATAGTTGATCTGGCCGATGGTACCGAAAATACCGGCAGTGGAAATCACATTGATGATCCGGCCGGAATTCTGCTCTTTCATGTGGCGGCCGGCAGCCTGGCTGGTATTGAAGGCGGCCTTGAGGTGGATGTCGATGATGGCATCCCAGTCCTCTTCCTTCATTTTGAGCAGCATGGACGGTTTTGACACCCCGGCGTTGTTCACCACGATATCCACCCCGCCCAGTTGCTTGACACATTCCTCCACCATGTTCCGGGCGCTCTCATAGGAGGCCACATCCGCTGCCACAGCCACCCCTTTCCGACCCAGTTTTTCGATCTCGGCCACGGTTTCTTTTGCAGCGGTATCATTGGAATGATAATTGACCAGGACATCGGCGCCCTCTTTTGCATACAGCAGGGCAATGGCCCGCCCGATGCCCCGGCTGCCGCCGGTGACAATGGCCTTTTTTCCTTTCAGTTTCATACATCCATCCTTGTTTTTAAATGCTTATACACTATTAAAAATCAGGTACCAGTACGATACGCTGATCCGGTGACTTTTTATGGGCTTCATCAAAACTTTCCACAATGGTGCTCATGGGACGGGTCTGGACAAACTCCTCAAAATTGATTTTTCCACTGGTGATCATTCCCAGCACCAGTGGATAGTATTCCGGCAGGCATCCCCAGGTGCCGATGAGTTCCGCATCAAAGGCCATGAGCCGGGAGATGGAATACTCCACCTTGTGGGGACCGAATCCCACTACCACCATTTTACCGGTAAAGCCCAACAGGGCCAGTCCCAGTTCCTGGCCGGGTTTGCTCCCGGAGACTTCAAATATTTTCCAGCCGAATCCGGGCAGACCTTTTTCCTTTCTGAACGCCTTGATTTCCCCGGATACTTCTTTGGTGGTTTTGCCCATGGAATTCACTGTAAAATCCGCACCGTTTTTTAACATGGTGTCCAGACGTTCCTGGTTGATGTCCACGGCAATGACGGTGGCGCATCCAAGGGCCTTGAGAATCTGGACCATGTACTGGCCCACACCGCCCACACCGATGACAATGGCATGGTCACCAACATTCACATCCGCGCGTTTGGCTGCCTGAAAAGGTGTGGTGGCGGCATCTGCCACAACCGCCAATTTTTCCAGAGGAATGCTGCCCCGGTCGGTGACCGGACACAAATCAATGGCCGGCACCGGAATATGGGAGGAAAACCCCCCGTAAATACCCATGGAGTTACCCGGCATTTTCTGGGCCAGGCACCGGTTGCCCCGTCCGGTCTTGCACAAATGGCACTTGCGGCAGGGCATAACCGCAGGGATGATCACCTCTTTTCCCATCCATGCCTGTACATCCTCAGCCGCAGCCACAACCGTTCCGGAAATTTCATGGCCCAGGGTCAGCGGCGGTTTGTTGACCGTGGGCACCCCGTAGTAATAATAGCCCAGGTCGGTATGACAGATACCGCAGCCCGCAACTTCCACCAGCACATCGCCGGAAGCAAGTTCAGGTACCGGAATCTGTGTTTTTTCCAGTTTGCCCGGAGTTACATCGCCGGTATCCCGGTCCTTTTTAAAGGGTTGGATCATTTGCCATGTCTGAATGGTGTCGGGAACATTTGCCATTTTTCTCTCCTTTCCGTGTTTTGTATTTTCTATGGGTATACAAACAGATGCAGATCAGTAAACAGAATCTGTTAAAAGGTGTTGATCTTTGCTAACATTTAATCACTTTGACTTTTGTGCCGATCCAGTCAGGGGGCAGATAGACCCGCCCGCTGTTGCCGCTTGCGTTCACTGTTTTCTCGATCATTTCCCGGCCGTAGATCTCAAATTTCACCTTTTTTTCCCTGTAATCAGATGCAGATCCTTCCTGATTCTCATCTTCGTTTGCCATAATGCCACAGACTCCTGTTTACAATCCCAGGGACAGCCTGGTTATATTCAGCTGTTCCATAGATACTATTTAGATACAATACAGCTACATGTCAAGAAATTATTTATAAATTTCCCAAGATGGGCTTGAAGGGCACTTTTCCGGAGAATGCTGGTTTAGCCTTTCATCGGCAAAGGCTGAGCACCTGCAGTATCCTGAGCTGATTGGTGTCTTCGAGCAGATACAGGCGCTGGCCACCAACGATTATCCGGTCCAAATCACGGGAGAAACCGGCACAGGCAAGGAGATGGTTGCGGCGGCGTTGCATAATGAAAGCCG
>JAWOEP010000268.1:0-8612 GCA_046482705.1 Desulfotignum sp. | reverse complement strand
CTGCTGACAGCCTCCATCTGGGGACTGGCTTTTGTGGCCCAGCGGGTGGGAATGGAACATGTGGGGCCCTTTACTTTCAACGGGCTCCGGTTTGTTCTGGGCAGCCTGTCTCTGGTGCCCTTTGTGTGGATATCCAGGAAAAACACCTATACCGGCAGTGACGGGGATCTGATAAAATCCGGCATGGTGTCAGGCGTTTTTCTGTTTGCCGGCATCTCTTTTCAGCAGGTGGGCCTTGTGTACACCACGGCCGGCAAAGCCGGGTTCATCACCGGGCTTTATGTGGTGATGGTGCCGATTATCGGCCTTTTTCTGCGGCATACCAGAACCGGGGCCGGCACCTGGGCAGGGGCTGTTCTGGCCAGTATCGGCATGTACCTGCTCAGCGTCAACCGGGACATGGATATCAATTTCGGGGATACACTGGTATTTTTTTCCGCCATCTGTTTTGCTTTTCACCTGATCATCATTGAACGGTTCTGCAACCGGTTCAGCACGGCAGCCCTTTCCCTGGTCCAGTGTGTGGTCTGCTCGGTACTCAGCCTGGGTGTGGCCGCAGTGTTTGAAACCTTTGTTCTGGCCGATATATTACAGATCACTATTCCATTGATCTATGGCGGGGTGTTTTCCGTGGGGGTGGCCTATTCGCTGCAGATCTACGGACAAAAAAACAGCCCGGCGTCCCATGCCGCCATTATCCTGTGCCTGGAATCGGTGGTGGCGGCCATCGGCGGCTGGATTATATTAAATGAGATCCTGTCGGGACGGGCCATTTTCGGATGTGTACTGATGCTGGCCGGGATGCTCGTCTCCCAGCTGTATGCCGTCAAAAAAGCATCCAGCATAAACGCATAAATCCGGCGCTGACATCCCTGTTGACAAAATTGGATTTGCTGTATATACACAAAGATATAACCGTGCAGATTGCGGTGGCGGACTGGGGGAGCCGGGGAGCCGGCTGAGAGGAAACAAAGTGCTGTTTCGACCCCTGGAACCTGATCCAGGTCATACTGGCGAAGGAAAGTCGATACATATCTTTCTTTTCCTGCGGGTTCATCTGCCCGACCAATAACCGGCCCGGCCAAGTGTAAACCATTTTAACCCTGTCACAGGTTTACCCCTGTCCCAGGATGTTAGAGGCGTATGTGATGCTCCAGGTAACCGACCTGGCAAAATATTATAATGAACAGCCCGTGTTTTCAGGATTTGACCTGCATCTGCCTGCCAACCGGTTTCAGGTCTTGCTGGGGCCTTCGGGATGCGGCAAAACCACGCTGTTCAACACCCTCACCGGTGTGACCCCCAAAGATGCAGGGGCTATTACCTGGCAGGGCGAAACTGTACCCCACCTGGGAGATCTGTGCGCCTACATGCACCAGAAAGACCTGCTTCTTCCCTGGTTCTCCCTGATGGACAATGCCCTGCTGCCGGTCAGAACCAGGTCAGGAGATATGACAGCGGCACGGAACCGGGCAGGGCAATTGTTTTTGCGGCTGGGACTCGGGGGGTATGCATCCCACCGGCCGGATCAGGTATCCGGGGGCATGCGCCAGCGGTGTGCCCTGGTCAGAACGCTGATGTTCGACCGGGACCTGATCCTGCTGGATGAACCGTTGTCCGCCCTGGACGCCATCACCCGGCAGCGGCACCAGCATCTGCTTTTGCTGCTCCAGACCGAATTTACCAAAACCATTCTCATGATCACCCATGATGTGGACGAGGCCCTGCTCCTGGCAGATGACATTTTTCTGCTCAGTCCCATGCCCATGGCCGTTTTCCGCCGATTTTCCCTTAAATTGCCCAAGCCCCGGGCTTTTGACGATTCGGAACTGCTGCATACCAAGGCGCAGATCCTGCATCATCTGGAAAAAGGCGGGGTGTCATGAACCGGTCCGGTTTGTATGCTGCTGCACTGATATGCCTGCTGCTGGGGGCCTGGGAAGGGGCCGTGCAGATATGGCAAATCCCTGTGTTTATCCTGCCACCGCCCTCTCAAATCATAGAGACTGCCGTACTCCAGGCAAAGATGATTCTGCCCCATGCAGTGGTCACCGGTGCGGAGATATGCCTGGGCATTTTTCTGGCAATGGCCACGGCAGTTCCCCTGGCCGTTGCCATGTTTGCAAAACCGGTGCTGGAAAAGGCACTGTCTCCGTTTCTGGTGGCATCCCAGGCCATCCCGGTGTTTGCCCTGGCCCCCCTGCTGGTGATCTGGCTGGGATACGGCATTGCATCCAAGGTGTTCATGGCCTGGATCATCATCTTTTTTCCCATCACTGTAAGCCTGCTTCAGGGGTTGAAATCCTGTGATCCGGAATACCGGATCCTGTTCACCCTTATGGGCAGCCCGTTTTTTAAAACCCTGGCCCTGCTGTACTGGCCCTGGGCATTGCCCCAGTTTTTTGCCGGGCTCCGGGTGGGGGTGTCCGTGGCCACCATCGGGGCTGTGATCGGCGAATGGGTGGGGGCCCAGCAGGGCCTGGGGTTTCTCATGATCCAGTCCAATGCAAGGCTCCAGACCCCGCTGGTGTTTGCCGCGATCCTCTGGCTTACCGCCATGGGGTTGTTCCTGTGGACCCTGGTGGGGATACTTGAAAAAAAAATAATCACCTGGAAATCTTAAAAAAAGGAAACATCTTTTATGAAACATGTAATTATCAGCCTTGCCTGTCTGCTTTTCTCTCTGGTTACGGTTGCAAATACCCCGGCTGATCAGGCTGCTGCCGCAAAAGCGCCGGCTGTGAAAAAGCTGCGCCTGATGCTGGACTGGTTTCCCAATGTGGACCACCTGCCCATTTATGTTGCACAGGAAAAAGGCTATTTTGCTGAACAAAACATCCAGGTTGCGATCATTTCTCCCTCGGAAACCGCGGATGCCCTGAAACTGGCTGCCCTTGGCAACGTGGATCTGGCCGTGTCCTACCAGCCCCAGACCATTATCGCCGCAGACAAGGGCCTGGCACTGAAAGTGGTCGCGCCCCTGGTGAGACATCCTCTGACCACCCTGCTGTTTCTGGCAGACAAAGGCATTGACCACCCCCGGGACCTGTCCGGGAAAAAAATCGGGTATACCGTTCCCGGGCTCATGGATGTGCTGCTGCACGCCTTTGCATCCATCAACCGGATTGAAGATTACACCCCGGTGAATGTAGGGTTCACCATTTTGCCGGCCCTGGTGTCCGGAAAAGTGAATGCGGTCATGGGACCATTCAAGACCTATGAAACCGTGGGCATGGCACAGCATGGGTATAAAGCGGCTTTTTTTGAACTGGAAAAATGGGGGATCCCGGATTACGAGGAACTGATCTTTGTGTGCAGCCCGGCTGTGCTGGATAAAAAACAAGATGCGGTCAAAGGATTTGTTCTGGCCCTGGAAAAGGCATTTGTTCACGTGGCAGCGCATCCGGAAAAATCTCTGGCCCTGTACCTGGGTGCCGTGCCCCAGGCAGACAAACAAATAGAAACCGACGCATTTGCTCTGACCCGTCCCTATTTTGCCAAAACCCTGGGCCATGATCCGGACAAATGGCAGGCGTTTGCCGATTTTGCCCTGACCCACGGGCTCATCCAGAACAGAGTGGACACCGCCCGGTTGATTCATATCTGGCAATAACCCAAGGAAAGATTACAGTAAAGCCAAAGGCATTGCCCTGTAATTGTAAACCATGAACCAAGGAGGACGTATGACAATAACCCCGGAAACCACTTTTACCGATGTACAGGCTATTCGAAAAACATCGCCTCTGGTACACAACATCACCAATTACGTGGTCATGAACAACACCGCCAATGCCCTCCTGGCCCTTGGGGCCTCCCCGGTGATGGCCCATGCTGAACCGGAAGTGGCGGACATGGCCGGAATTGCCGGGGCTTTGGTGATCAACATCGGCACCCTGAGCGATCCCTGGATTGCCGCCATGTTCACGGCAGCAAAAGCGGCAAAGGATAAAAAAATTCCCATGGTACTGGATCCTGTGGGTGCCGGCGCCACTGCTTACCGCACAGATACAGCCAGAAAACTCATGCAGCAGTTTCATCCGGCTGTCATCCGGGGCAACGGCTCTGAAATCATGGCCCTGGAAAGTCAGGATGCCGTCACCAAAGGCGTGGACAGTGCCAGTGCCGCGGATATGGCCATTGATACAGCCAAAACCCTGAGCCGAAAATACGGCAGTGTGGTGTGCATCACCGGAGAAATTGATTATATTGTTCAGGCAGATGCAGTGATCCAGATCAAAAACGGCCATGCCATGATGCCCAGGGTCACGGGCCTGGGCTGCACGGCATCGGCCCTGTGCGGGGCGTTTGCCGCTGTCAACCCGGACCCCGCAGCAGCCGCTGCCCATGCCATGGCAGTCATGGGGGTGGCCGGAGAGATGGCCGGCCGCAGTGCCAAAGGGCCGGGCAGCTTCCAGATGCATTTTCTGGATGCCCTGTACCAGATCTCGCAACCGGATATCCACCAATTGTTCAGGAAATAATGCCATGCAGGGTATCTATCTTGTCACCGACCAGGACCTGTGCCTGGGCAGAGCCCTGGCTGGTGTGGTGGAAGCTGCGGCCGGTGCCGGCATTGCCTGTGTCCAGCTGCGGGAAAAAACACTGCCCACCCGGTTTTTTCTCAACCAGGCCCTGACCTTAAAACCCATTCTCGCAGCAGCCGGCATCCCCCTGCTCATCAATGACCGGGTGGATATCGCCCTGGCTGCCGGGGCGGACGGGGTCCACCTGGGCCAGAGCGACATGCCCTGTGAAACGGCCCGGCGCCTGCTGGGTCCTGATGCAGTCATCGGGCTGTCCGTGGAAACCTGGGAGGATGTGACCGCTGCCCAGGACCTGGATGTGAATTACCTGGGGGTGAGCCCCATATTTGCCACCCCCACCAAAACCGACACCAAAACACCCTGGGGCCTGGAGGGCCTGGCCAGGATCCGGGCGTATTCCCGGCATCCCCTGGTAGCTATCGGCGGCCTGAACACTGCCAATGCTTCGGACATCTTCAAAGCAGGGGCAGATGCCGTTGCCGTGGTATCTGCCATCTGTTCGGCCAAAGACCCGTATGCAGCGGCCCGGGATCTGGTCAGGTGTTTTGATGCACAACCATAAGGAGACCTTTTCATGAAAAAATATTATCGGGCCCTGACCATTGCCGGGTCGGACAGCGGCGGCGGCGCCGGTATCCAGGCAGACCTGAAAACCTTTTGCGCCCTGGAATGTTACGGCATGTCCGTGATCACCGCACTCACCGCCCAGAACACAAAAGAAGTGACCGGCATATTTGCCGTGCCCCCCCAATTTATCGGGCAGCAGATGGATGCGGTACTGGCGGATATCGGCACTGATGCCGTCAAAATCGGGATGCTGCATTCCCCGGAGGTGATCTTCACCGTGGCCCGGCACCTGGAAAAATGGCAGTGTGCCAATATTGTGCTGGATCCGGTCATGGTGGCCAAAAGCGGGGACAAGCTGCTCCGGGATGATGCAGTGTCAGCCTTGAAACAGGCCCTGATTCCCATGGCGGATATCATCACCCCGAACCTGCCCGAAGCCTCGGTGCTCCTGGGCAGAGAAATCACCACCCGGGCGGAAATGCCCGATGCTGCCAGGGACCTTTCAAGCCTGGGATGTCCCCATGCCCTGCTCAAGGGCGGACACCTGGATGATACGGACAGCAGTGACCTGCTGTTTTCAGCAGACACAGGGCAGCTGCTTGCGCTGCCCGGTAACCGGGTCCAGACCCCCAATTCCCACGGCACCGGATGCACCCTGTCATCAGCTGTCTGCGCCGGGCTGGCCAGGGGCATGGACATACCAGGTGCTGTGAAAGCAGCCAAAGCCTATATCACCGGTGCCCTGGCTGCCGGGGCCGATTTTTCCATCGGTCAGGGCCATGGCCCGGTTCACCATTTTTTCACTCTCTGGCCCGGCACCAAAAACACAAACCCTTTGGGGACTGATTCATGAAGCCGCTTATTGCTGTTGTCGGCCACACCGACCTGAACAAATTCAACATGCCGGCCACGTCCATCCCGACAGCCTATACCCATGCCGTTGAAAAAGCCGGCGGCGTCCCCCTTATCCTGCCCTTTACCCCGGATCTGGACATTCTGCCGGCCATGGCCGCATCGGTCCGGGGATTTTTGTTCACCGGCGGCAAAGACATGGACCCTGCCTTTTTTCACCAGGCCCCGATACCGGAAATCGGAGAGATGGACACTGCCCTGGACCGGTTCCAGATGGGGGTGCTGGATCTGGCCATGGCCGAAAAAATGCCGGTGCTGGCCATCTGCCGGGGGCTCCAGGTGGTGAACGTGGCCCTGGGGGGCACCCTGTTCCAGGATATTTACACCCAGGTATCCGGCCCGCTATACAGGCACACCCAGGAGGTGATCTCTTTTGACACCGACCATGAGATTGACATTGTGCCCGGCTCCCGGCTGCATGGGATGTTTGGTGACCGGATCCCGGTCAACTCCCGGCACCACCAGGCCATCGACAGGCTCGGAGAGGGACTGGTCATCACGGCCCGGTCCCCGGACGGCATCATCGAAGCTGCCGAGCACCAGACCCTGCCCATGGACCTGGTGCAGTGGCACCCGGAACTGATGCTCCAGAAAAATGATGCCATGCTGCCGCTTTTCAAATCCTTTGTTGACAGGTGTCAATACCTGGCATAAAAGAGATGCTGGCCCATGCACTTTTTGTAAGGATTCAGATATGACAGCATATTTCAACGGCCGGTTCATGGAAAAGGATGAGATCCGCATCTCACCGGATGACCGGGGATTTTTGTTCAGTGACAGCCTCTATGAGGTGATCCGGTATTACCCGGGCCTGCTTTTCCGGCCCGAAGCCCATATCCGCCGCCTGAACCATGGGGCTGACCATCTCAGGCTTGCCTGCAGGAATTTTTCCCACCTGATCCCCGTTGCCCGGGACCTGATCCGCAAAAACCATCTTGCAGACCAGGATGCGCTGGTGTACATACAGGTGACCCGGGGCACGGCCCCGCGCAACCATCCCTTTCCCGACCCGGTCCCGGAACCCACGGTATATATGTGTGTGTCCGGCTTTGACCCAACTGTGAAAGACCGCCAGAGAAAAACCGGCATCCACGCCATCACCGTGCCGGACATCCGGTGGGCCCGGTGTGACATGAAAACCACGGGATTGACCGCCAATGTCCTGGCCAGCCAGCAGGCTGCAGAAAAAAAAGCAGGTGAAGCCATTTTTGTCCGGGACGGGGTGCTGATGGAAGGCACCCACGCCAATTTCATGGCCGTGTTTGAAAACACCGTGACCACAGCGCCACTGTCCAATTATATCCTGGGGGGCATTACCAGAGAAACCGTGCTGGACCTGTGCCGGGAACTGAACATCCGGACTTCCCAGGAACCGGTATATGACAACCGGATCCATCTGGCATCCGAACTGATGATCACCGGCACCACAACGGAAATCACCCCCATCGTAACCCTCAACACAAAGCCTGTGGGAAACGGAGCCCCCGGTCCGGTTGCAAAAGCTCTCCAGGCAGCTTTTTCCTCTAAAATAAAGCAGATGCAAAAACAGGACCCCTGGTTTTCCCCAATGAAAAAGGATGAAAACAGCCTGAATCATTCCGAAAATCCTTGACTTTTTTCCGGCACTCCTGAATTTTATATACCTGAGTCCGCTTTCAGACCCTGGTGTGCAAGCGACCGTGTAAACGTATATTTTGGAGAGCCATGACCCTTGCATTGATACCCCTGCTCCCTTTACTTGGGGCATTCATACCCTGTCTGTTTCACAACCGCAATCTCAATGCCGCATCTGCCGGCGTGATTGCCGGATTTTCCCTGTTACTGCTGCTGCTCCAGGCACCGGCCGTTTTCACAGGAGAGATGCCCCTTTACACCCGGTCCTGGATTCCTGCCATGGGGCTTACCTTTGCCTTCCGGGTGAGCGGGTTCGGGTTTTTGTTCGCCCTGCTGGTACTGGGCATCGGACTGCTCATCATCCTTTACGCACGCTATTACATTGCCAAAGAAGACCCCATGGGACGGTTCTACACCTACCTGCTTTTTTTCATGGGCTCCATGCTGGGCATTGTGCTGTCGGAAAACCTGCTTCTGCTGATGGTGTTCTGGGAATTGACCAGCATCAGCTCCTTTCTGCTCATCGGTTTCTGGCGGCACCGGGCCGATGCCCGCCAGGGCGCATTCATGGCCCTGGTGATCACGGGCGGGGGCGGGTTTGCCATGCTGGCCGGATTTCTTCTGCTGGGGCATATCGTGGGCAGCTTTGAATTGACCGACATTCTGGCGGCCAGGCAGATTGTCCATGCCCACCCCCTGTATCCCATCTCCCTGATTTTTATTCTTGTGGGCGCATTTACCAAATCCGCCCAGTTTCCCTTCCAGTTCTGGCTGCCCCATGCCATGGCCGCCCCCACACCGGTGAGTGCTTTTCTGCACTCCGCCACCATGGTCAAGGCCGGGGTATTTCTGCTGGCTTTGATGGTGCCGGTGCTGGGGGGCAGCGCATTGTGGTTCTATCTGGTCACGCTCACCGGCCTGGTCACACTGATGTTCGCCGCCTACATGGCCATGTTCAAGGATGATCTCAAGGGA